>QKCE01000299.1 GCA_003245785.1 Spirochaetales bacterium
CGGCGAAAGGACGGTGGGGGCGGAACCCCAGGAGAATACGGGGCCGCCGCCGGGGCCGTAGACGCCGAAACCGGACACGCCGGGCCAGAGGCCCGGGTCGAAGGAACCGGTTTCGTTCCACACGTCCATGACGCCGGCGAGAACCTGGAGAGCCTCGATATCGAGGCCCGCGCGGCGCCTCGCCCTGTCCTGGCGCACCGCAAGGCCGGCGAGAAAGACCGTGAGGGCCACCGCAAAGGCGGCGAGGACCATTATGACGCGGGCGAAAATTCCTTCTTTCATCGTTAAAAACAAGTGTACCCCGCTTTTACGCGGGGCGCAAAGGGCTTAAAAAGCCGGATTACCAGCCGCGGCCCATGCCGCGTCCGCCGCGTCCGCCGGAACCGAAGCCGCCGCGGCCGTAGGGCATGTCGTCGGGATCGCAGAAGCCGTAACCGCCGCGCCCGAATCCGCCCTGGGCACCGAAGCCGAGGTCATCCAGCGAAAGGGCCTTGCCGTTCACCCACACCTTGGTCGGCATGACGGGCTTGGCCGTCGCGGGGAGGTCCGAATCCTTGGCCGCGTCGGCGCCGATCGCGTCGCCCACGTAACCTTCGACCTTTATGGTGTCCCCGGCCTTGATCCCGTTCTTCCAGGCGAGCTGGTAGAAGGGGCCGGCGGGCAGTATATAGGTGTCCTTTCCGGATACGATGGTCGGCACGCTGCCGGTCATGGCCAGTTTCCCCTCGACGGTGGCGCTGTCGCGCGCCCCGGCGGCGAAGGTGCCCGCCGTAACCGCGGCGAGAAGAACGACGAGTGCGGTAAGCTTTTTCATGGCATACTCCTTGCAAAGCCGCCAATTTACATTGGCTCGAAATATTCACGCGACAACCGCGCGACGCTTTTAATAAAGCAAGTTCCGTGCCAAGGTAGATTTGGTTCCTTCGGACGCGATTTCACCCCAAATAAGGCCAAATTCCGTGAAAAAAGTCGTGAAAATTGCCGTATGAGACCATTGCATGTCCAAATACAGGCCGGAAAGGGGAACATATTGCCCACTCCGATGGGAAATACTTACCCTTTGGGTTTGGAAAGCGGGTTTGACAAAAGGGCAGCGCCAAGGAGATAATGGACCATTACGGTTAAATAATGGATTTTTTGAAGCGTAATCGGGACATAGCTCTTTTCATAATCGCCGCCGTCGGTATCGCCGGCGCAATGGGTTTCGCGTACCTGCCGAGACCCCCGGTTTCCCCGTCTGCCCGCGGCGTGCCCGGCGCGGCCTTCCATGTTGACGCCTCCGGCGCCGAAACCGCCGCCCAGGCGGAAGAGGGCGAATGGAAGGCCATGACGGGGACGACCCTCTACGCGAACCGCACCAAAGCCGCCTATTGGATCCGCTTCGCGCTGGCCCCGAACCCGGACGACGATACCCGTTTCATTCATATAAACAACGCGAGCCTTGAGGACTTCCGGGTGTACTTCCCGGGCCGCGAACCCCTCCAGTTCGGAAAGAAATTCCCCGCCGCGTCGATGGGCGCGACGACCAGGCTTTGGAACGTCCGAATCCCGGAAGACGCCAAGCCGGGCGACGCGGTATACCTCAGGGTAAAGACCGATACGCTCATGCTGGTCCCCCTTTCGGTTCTTACGGCCGGGGACGCCGTGACGGTGAACACCCGGGACGGCGTGATCTTCGGCATATTCTTCGGGCTCCTGTTTACGGTGTTCGTCGTGAATCTCTTCTTCTGGGCCATGATACGAGAGTCGATGTTCGCGACCTACCTCGCCTACCTCGCCTTCCTTATCACCTACCACCTGCGGGTCCACGGCTTTCTCTGGCTGCTGCCGATTCCATTCCCGGTACTCGAGATAATCATGTGGGTGTCCCTGGGGGGCTTCGGGATATTCCTGATGCGCTTCGCCCAGAAATTCCTGGACCTGAAGACGAGGCTCCCCCTGATGCACCGGGTCGTGCACGTCGGCATCGCGTTTTTCGCCCTCCAGACGGCCTTCGGCGTACTGCAGCAGGTGTACCTCGCGAACCAGATCGCCTACGTGACGGGCTTTATCGTGCCCGTGATGATCATCGGATGCGCCGCGTGGCTCTACTATCACGGGTTCAAGCAGGCGCGGTTTTACCTCCTCGCCCTCTGCTTCCTCGTCGTCGGCACCCTCGTATGGTCCACCTCCGCCTGGCTCGAGGCGTACCTCCCGGCGAATTATTTCCTCCTTATCGGCACCTCGATCGACTCGCTCCTTTTCACCCTCGCGATCTTCGACATGTTCAAGCGCGAGCTTTTGGAGAAGGACGAGCACATCGCCCTGGAGAAGTATTACCAGAATCTCTCGCATACCGACCCGCTCACCGGCCTCTACAACCGCCATTACCTGAACGACCTGATCCGGCGGCTGGAGAGCGAGGAGGAGATTCCCCCGGAATCGGCGGTGATCATGCTCGACCTGGACAACTTCAAGGTCGTGAACGATACCTTCGGGCACCTGGTGGGCGACATGTTCCTGACGAAGCTCGGCGCGAAGATACGGAACAATATCCGCAAGAGCGACATAGCCTGCCGGTACGGCGGCGACGAATTCCTGATCTTCCTGCCGGGCGCGACGGAACGCACGGCGGTCGTGGTGGGGGAGACCATCCGCGACTCGATGCTCACGGATTACGTGTATTCCGAGCAGGGCGAGGCGATCCACGTGACGGTGAGCGTCGGGGTCACGTCCAACCACCGGGACGATTCCTTCGACGGGCTTTTCCTCCGGGCCGACGCGGCGCTCTACCAGGCCAAGAAGACGGGACGAAACCGCATCGCGGTGCTTTGATCCGCAAGATTTTCTGGATTTATCCTCTTTATGGCGAGCTCAGGGGAGAAAAAAAGACAGATCGCGAGCGAAATCCCAAATAAACGTCAAACGCGCGCAAATTTCCCGTAAAAACCCCGATTATTGCATAAATATTTCATTTCGTTGACAGTTGATGTATAAATATGTACAATAATGCAAGTTTTCCATAATCCCAGGAGGATATCAACTATGAACAAGCGCCGATTCGCGGTAATGGCCGCGCTCTGTGCACTCTCGGTCGTCGCGTCGACGTCCCTGTGGGCTGGCGGTTCCAAAGACGCGACCGCTCCCGCCAAAAAGACGAAACTCGTCATCGCTTCCGACGCCACGTGGCCGCCGATGGAGTTCGTCAACGAGAACAAGGAAATCGTGGGTTTCGGTCCCGACATGCTCAAGGCCATTTCCAAGGCCACCGGCGTGGAGATCGAGATTCGCAACACCGCCTGGGACGGAATCTTCGCGGGTCTCGCCGCGGGAGACTATGACGCCATCTCCTCGTCCGTGACCATCACCGACGAGCGCAAGAAGGAAATGGACTTTACCGAGCCCTACTGCAACGCGGGCCAGATACTCGTCGTGCAGAAAAGCACCACCGGCGTGACCACCCTCGCGGACCTCAAGGGCAAAAAGGTCGGCGCCCAGATCGGCACCACCGGCGCCATCGAGATCGGGAAGGTCGAGGGCGTAACCCTCGCCTCCTACGACGAAGTCGGACTCGCGTACGCGGACCTGGCCCTCGGGCGCATCGCGGGCGTGGTGGCGGACAGCCCCATCGCCGCGGACTTCGCCCTCCAGAACCCCGAGTACAAGGCCAAGCTGATGATCGTCGGCCAGCCCTTCACCGACGAGTGGCTCGGCCTCGCCGTCAAGAAAGGCGACGCCGCGACCCTCAAGATCCTGAACGACGGCCTCGCCAAGATCAAGGCGGACGGCACGCTCGACGCGATTACCAAGAAGTGGCTTCACTAAATGGCGGGATCACCTCAGTCTGAGCGCCCCAAGGCGCCGGAGGTGATCACCGTCACGGACGGAACCCTTATCCCCCACGAGGGGGACAAGGGGGTTCTGTCCGCGTGGAATATTTCCTTTTTCGGTGCCATCGCCCTCCTCGTCGCCCTTCCCCTTTTCCAGACGGACCCTTACCTCAAGATACTTGCCTTCGTTCCCGACGGGATTATCGCCACGTTCACGGTTACCCTCGAGGCCATCGTGGGCGCCTTGGTCCTCGGGCTTCTCGCGGGACTCGGGCGCATTTCGCGCTTCAAGCCCATAAACCTCGTTGCGACGGTTTACGTCGAGGTGGTGCGCGGGATTCCGCTTCTCGTGCAGCTCTTCTATATCTATTACGCCCTGCCGCCGCTCATCAACAAGACGCCCCTCGGATCGATCCTGCACCTCAACGGCCCCGCCTCGGCGGTGCTCGCCATGACCATCTGTTACGGCGCCTACGAGGCGGAGATTTTCCGCGCGGGAATCCAGTCGATCCCCAAGGGGCAGATGGAGGCCGCCCTCGCGCTGGGAATGAGCCGCGCGCAGGCGATCTGGAAGGTTATCCTTCCCCAGACGGTGAAGGTAATCCTCCCGCCGATCGGCAACGAGTTCATCGCCCTCCTGAAGGACTCTTCCCTGGTGTCGATCCTCGCGGTGTCGGACCTGCTCCGCCGCGGCCGGGAATACGCCTCCACCTCGTTCAATTATTTCGAAAGCTACACCGTCGTCGCGCTGATTTACCTCGTGCTGACGCTCTTCTTTTCGCGCCTCGTGGCGCTCATGGAACACAGGTTGAAAACGCATGGCCGGAATCATTGAGATAAAGAACGTCCGAAAAAGCTTCGGCGCCCTCGAGGTCCTTCGCGGCATAGACCTCGAGATAAAGAAAGGCGAGGTGGTGCTCCTCATCGGCCCCTCGGGCTCGGGAAAGAGCACCCTTCTCCGCTCGATCAACCGCCTCGAGCACCTCGACTCGGGGGATATCGTGGTGGACGGCCGGAGCGTTACCGACGCGAAGACGGATATCCGCCGGGTGCGCGAGGAAGCCGGGATGGTGTTCCAGAACTTCAACCTCTTCCCGCACCTGGACTGCGTGGGGAACATTATCCTCTCGCCGATGAGCGTGCAGAAAAAGAGCCGGGAGGAGGCGACCGCCCTGGCGCTGCGCCTTCTCGAGAAGGTCGGGCTGAAGGAGAAGGCCAGGTCCTTCCCGGACCAGCTTTCCGGCGGGCAGCAACAGCGCGTGGCGATCGCCCGCGCCCTCGCGATGAACCCCGCGGTCATGCTCTTCGACGAGCCGACGAGCGCCCTCGATCCAGAAATGATCAAGGAAGTGCTGGACGTCATGACCGATCTCGCCAGGGAAGGCATGACCATGCTCGTGGTATCCCACGAAATGGGTTTCGCGCGGGCCGCCGCTAACCGGGTCTGCTTCATGGACCAGGGACAGATCGTCGAGTCCGCGCCGCCGGACGAGTTTTTCGAAAACCCGAAAACCGACCGGGCGAGGCAATTCCTCGAGCACATCCTCTGAAACGGAAGGCCGCCCTCGCGCAGGGCGGCCTTTTTCGTTTATAATCCCCTACATGGCCTTCATCAATTGGAACGATTCGCTCGATCTCGGGATCGACGAGATAGACGCCCAGCACCGGGAGCTCGTGGCCCTGGTGAACGCCCTTCATGAGGCGGCCGGGAATTCCGCGACCCCCGGGGAACTCAAAGACCTCGTCTCCCGGGTTGCCGGCGACATCGCCCGCCACTTCGAGACGGAAGAACGCATATTCAGGGTTTACGGATACCCGGAAGCCGAACGCCACGCCGCGATTCACCGTTCCCTAATCGCGCAGATCGGGGATCTCAAGGCGCGGATGAGCGACGGCAACCTTACCGTTACCGAAACGGTCCTGGAGTTCCTCCGGGACTGGTTCCTCACCCACACTACCGGTTCGGATCTCGTGTACGCCGTCTGGATGAAGAACAATGGCTTTATCGACCCCAAGACCAAAAAACTCATTTCAGCGCCCTGACGGGCCTTTTTCGTTGGCGCCGGCCCCTTCTTTTTGTATACTAAGGTTAACAAGACATACGCGCGCGGCACCGGGAACGAACCGCCACCGGGGGCCGCCCAGGAGGATTACGAATGGCAACCATCGCGCTTCACGGAAAACCCCTTCACACCGTCGGCTCCCTGCCGGCCATCGGGACGACGGCCCCGGATTTTACCCTCACGACCTCGGGTCTCGAGGACGTCCGCCTTTCGGATTTCAAGGGCAAGGTAAAGATTCTCAGCATCGTGCCGAGCCTCGACACGGGAACCTGCGCGGCGAGCGCCCGCCGGTTCGACAAGGAGGCGGGCACCCTTCCCGACACGGTGGTGCTCAACGTCTCCCGGGACCTCCCCTTCGCGGCGGACCGATTCTGCAAGGCCGAGGGGCTCGACCATATCGCGACCCTGTCGGAGATGAGAGGACGTTCCTTCGGAAAGGATTGGGGCGTCGAAATGACCGACGGCCCCCTGGCGGGCCTGTTGTCCCGGGCGGTAGTCGTGCTGGACCGGAACGACAAGGTCGTATACACCCAACAGGTTCCCGAAGTGAGCCAGGAGCCGGATTACGCCCCGGTGCTCAAGGCCGCCCGGGAAGCCTGAGAAAGCCTTTACGGGACCGTGACCGGGAAGCATGCCGGGGACGGGGTTCATCCAGGCCGTGAGTTCGGGCTCGAACCGCAAACATAGCGCCGTTTCATTGACAACAGCTCCTTAATACGCTATACCTAGCGGATTAAGGAGCTTTTTTATGGATACACCACAACGCTGGATTTGGCAGCAGTCCATTTCCGAAGAAATATTCCGCCAAAAATATTGCCTGCACGGCGAGACCTCCGCCGAGGAGGTGTTCCGGGGCGTCGCGAGGGAAATCGCCTCCGCCGAGACCACCCCGGAAAAGCGCGAGGCTTGGGAGACCGCCTTCTACGGGGAACTCATCTCCGGGCGGCTCCAGCCCGCGGGCAGGATCCTCGCGAACGCGCGGCCCGAGAGCGCTGTCAAAAACTACAACAACTGCTTCACCATCGATATCGAGGACGACCTAGAGTCCATTTACGGTTCCCTCCGGGAGGACGCGATAATCAGCAAGATGGGCGGCGGCGTCGGCTTCGACGCGTCGAAGCTTCGGCCCCGGGGCGCGCGGCTTTCCGGCGGCGGCGAGTCCTCCGGGGTGCTCTCGTTCCTCCGCATCTTCGACCAGTCCGCCAAGACGATCATGACCGGGGGCCAGCGCCGTAGCGCCCACATCGCCCTCCTGGACATTTCGCATCCCGAGATCGAGGACTTTATCACCGCGAAGCGCGGCGACGAAAACCGGGAATTGACCCAGTTCAATATCTCCGTGAAGGTGACCGACGCCTTCATCGAGGCGGTGAAGAAAGACGCGGACTGGAACCTGACGCACCGGGGAAAGGTAATGAAGACCGTGAAGGCCCGGGAGCTTTGGGACCTCCTCGCAAGGAACGCCTATCTCCACAACGAGCCCGGCATTTTCAACGCCGACACGGTCGAGCGGTACAACAACGGCTGGTGGGCCTTCAAGATGGACCGCGTGAATCCCTGCGGGGAGCTGGTAATGCCGCCCTACTCCCTGTGCTGCCTTTCCTCGGTGAACCTCGCCGCCTTCGTGAACTCCCCCTCGGGCGACGCGTTCGAGGGCTCGGCCTTCGACTTCGAGGGCTTCGCGAAAACCGTCCGCGTGGGCGTCCGCTTCCTGGACGATACCCTGGACGCGACGGCCTACCCCCTCGAGCGGATCGAGGCTTTTTCACGCCAGTGGCGCCGGATCGGCCTCGGCTTCACGGGCCTCGCGGACGCCCTCGCGATGCTGGACCTCACCTACGGTAGCCCCGAGTCCCTGGAATTCGCGGAAAAGGTCGCCCGCGCCCTCCGGGACGCGACCTACGAGGCCTCGAGCGATCTCGCCGCCGAAAAGGGGAGCTTCCCCGCCTTCGACGCGGAAAAGTACCTCGAGGGCAATTTCCCGAAGACCCTGCCCGAGGCGCTCCGGGAGAAAATCCGCGCCCAGGGCATGCGCAACGTCCAGCTCAACACGGTAGCCCCCACCGGAACCACTTCCCTGAGCATGGGGCAAAACTGCTCCTCGGGCATTGAGCCGATTTTCGCGCGGTCCTTCCGCCGTACCATCCGTACCGGCAAGGGCGACGAGACGAGGACGGAAGAGGTCTTCGACTACGCCTGGAAGCTCTGGCTCGAGTCGGGGAGAAGCGCGGACTCCGACGAGGCGCGCAGGCGCTTCGTGACGACCGCGGACATCGACCCCTACCGGTCCATCGACATGCAGGCGATCTTTCAGAAGTACGTGGACCACAGCATCTCCAAGACCCTCAACATCGCCCCGGGAACGCCCTTTTCCGAGTACAAGAACCTTTTCATGTACGCCTACGACAGGGGACTGAAGGGCTTCACCACCTTCAATCCCGACGGGAGCATGAAGGGCATCCTGGAATACAGCGAGAAACGGGAACAGAGCCTCAAGCGGCGGATCGCGCCACCGCGGCCCCGGGAACTGCCCTGCGAGATATGGCGGGTCAGCGGCGGAAAGAAGAGTTACCTCGTGGTCACGGGCATCCTCGACGCGAGCCTCTACGAGATTTTCGTGATAGACGACGCGGAACGACGGATCGGGCTCGGAATAGAGGAAAACGGGCCGCCCCGAAGGGCCACGGTCCGCAAGGTCGAGTCGGGACGGTACGACCTGGTGCTCGTCGAGGGCGGCGAGGAAGTCGCGCTGGAGGACTTTACCCGCGCCTTCGATTCGCCCGACGCGTCCCTGGCGAGGCTCATTTCCATGTCCCTGCGCCACGGCACGCCCCTCCAGTTCATCGTGTCGCAGCTCCAGAAGGACACCAACTTCGCCGACGTGGAACGCACGATCTCGCGGATCCTGAAGAACTATATCAAGGACGGGGAGGAGGTCGTGACGAGCGACGGGAAATGCCCCGAGTGCGGCGAGAGCCTATCCTTCCGGGACGGCTGCGTCACGTGCCCGAGCTGCGGGCACAGCCGCTGCGGCTGAGCCTCCCGGCGTACGGGCGCGGCGGGTTCAGCGCCCGCCGGGCCGTTCCTTACTCCGGGCGGATTACCTTTACTCGACCCGCGGCGAGCTTGGCCCGTTCCCGGGCTTCCCCGACGTTCGCCCCGGCGGCGACGGCCACGCCCATGCGGCGACGCTCCGAGGCCTCGGGCTTGCCGAAGAGCCTGAGGTCGGAGCCGGGAACGCTGAGCGCCTCGGCGACCCCGGTATACGCCACGTCCTTCGCCGCGATTCCGCCGTAAATGACCGCGCTGGCCCCGGGGTTCCGGAGGGCGGTATCCACGGGAAGGCCCAGGACGGCCCGGGCATGGAGCTCGAACTCGCTCAAGCGCTGGGTCGCGAGGGTAACGAGCCCCGTGTCGTGGGGACGGGGACTCACCTCGGAGAAGAACACCTCGTCTCCCCTCACGAAAAGCTCGACGCCGAAAAGCCCGCGCCCGCCGAGGGCGACGGTGACCTTGTCGGCTATCTCCCGGGCCTTCTTCAACGCAACGGGGCTCATGAGCGCGGGCTGCCAGCTTTCCACGTAATCGCCCTTTACCTGCACGTGCCCGACGGGCTCGCAGAAAAAGGTCTCGACCTTTCCCGACTCCCCC
>QKCE01000258.1 GCA_003245785.1 Spirochaetales bacterium
GCCCGGTCGGTCATCCCGGACGGGTCGGCGGCGAGCGCGCGGGCCGCCGCGGCGGCCCATTCGGGCGATTTCGCGGCTACCACCAGCCCCGAGGTTTCGCGATCCAACCGGTTCACGAGATGGAGGGGCCCGTAGGCGGGCTTGAGAAAATTCCAGAGGGTGCGGGTTCTCCATATCCCCGAGGGGTGGCAGGGGAGGCCCGCGGGCTTGTCCACGAATACGTACCGGCCGTCCTCGAAAAGAACCGCCCAGTTTTCCGGAACCTCGGGTTCCGCGATCGGCGGAGGGGTAAAGGCGACGAGGTCGCCGGCCCGGACCGTCGCGTCGGGCGGGCAGTGCTTGCCGTTCAGTTCTATCCTTCCGTCCCCCGCGTGGGCTTCCCATTCGGCGAGGCTCTGGTAGGTAAAGCGCGAGGCGAGGTACCCGGCAACGGTCTTCCCTTCCCACGCGGCGGGAACCGGCGTTTCGCGCCGCGTGCCGTCTACTTCCATTTCAGCATGCCTTCCGCGGCGCGCCGGGCGGTGGCGAAACAGCCGGTCAGAAGAAAGCCGCCGGTCGGGGCGTCCCAGTCGATCATCTCCCCGGCGCAAAATACTCCGGGAGACTTCAAGAGCATGAAGTTCCCGTCGAGTTCCGCCATGGCGACGCCGCCGGAGGTAGAGATCGCCTCCTCGATCGGCATGGGTGAAAGAAAACGAAGGGGCAGGGCTTTCGCGAGGGCCGGGTTTTCGAGGAGAAGGGCATAGGCGTTCCGGCCGAGGGCCCGGCGGAGGAGAATCCCGTGGGCGGGGCCGAGTTTCAGGGCCTTCCGGACGAAGGTGCCCGCGCTCGCCTTGCCCCGGGGAGAAGAGAGCCTCGAGGAGACCCTTTCCTGGGGAAGGTCCGGGCAAAGGTCGAAAAGGACCGTCCCGTCGCCGCCCTCTTCCAGGGCGCGGACCAGGGCGGACGCGTGGGCGTAAACCGGGCCGCCCTCGATTCCGACGGGGGTCAGCATCGCGTCTCCCCTGACGGTCTTTCCGGAAAAGGTAAGGGCGACGTTTTTGAGCGGGCGTCGAATCTCCGCGGAAAAATCGCTTTCGTCCCCGGCGATGGACGTTTCGAAGCCGCAGTTCGCGGGCTTGAATGGACTCACCTCAATTCCCTGGACGCCGAAGGCCTCCGCCCACCCGCCGTCCGAGCCCGTCAGGGGCCAGCTGGCCCCCCCGAGGGCGAGGAGGACCGGCGGCGCGAGGGTTTCGTTCCCGCCGTCGGGACAGGAGACGAGGACTCCTTCCCCCTCGGAAAAGCCGACGAAACGACGGCCGAACCGGAAGTCGCAGCGTCCCGATCCCCGGAGATAACCCAAAATGCCCTCGATAAGCCGGGAGCCGTCGCCGTCGGAGGTAAGGATTTTACCCCCCGACCCCTTGAAGGTGTCGGCGCCGAAGCCGCGCGCCCATTCCCGGATCCCCTCGGGCGGAAGCCCTTCGAGCAGGGAAAGAAAGCGCGGGGCCGACTCGCCGTATCGGGCGGCGAAGTCGGGGAGGGGAAGGTCGTTCGTGAGATTGAGGCCGCTCGTCCCGGCGAGGCGGAATTTCAGGGCCGGCTCGCGTCGGTGGTCGTAAACCGTCACCCTCCGGCCCGCGCGGACGAGCTCGACGGCGGCGAAAAGGCCCGCCGCCCCGCCGCCAACGACGGCGACGCCGGGAACCGCGTCAAAGTCTCCGTTCATGGGGGGGATCATAGGCGTGCCGTCCGGGGCTGTCAAGCGAAATGGCCCACGTCCCTGGCGGGTATGGGTTTACTGTACCAATACCCCTGCACGATATCGCAGCCCCTCGATCGGAGAAAATCGATTTGGTCCTCGGTTTCCGCTCCTTCCGCGATGACGTCCAGGTCCAGGACGTGGGCGAACTCGATTATCGTGGACAGGAGTTCCCCGCCGCGGCCGCTCGCGGAATGGGTCGGCGAATCGGCGGGAAAGATGTCGTCAACGAAGGATTTATCGATCTTGAGCGAGGTGATAGGCAATTTCTGGAGGTAGGACAGGGACGAGAATCCCGTGCCGAAGTCGTCGAGGGCGATCCCGACGCCGCGTTCCCTGACCGCCTTGAGGATGCCGAGCACCTCGTCGAAGCTGGATATGAGAATGCTCTCGGTTAGCTCTATCTCGAGCCTTTCGGGATTCATCGAGGTTTCCTCGATGGCTTGGTTGAATCGCCGGAGGAAGGTTCGGTTGAGGAGCTGGCTCGCGGAAACGTTGACCGATACCTTTATCTCCCCAAGTCCCTGGGCTTTCCACATGCCCCAATCCCTGCAGGCTTGCCGGAGAATCCAGTCGCCGTAGTTCACGATCATGCCCGATTCCTCGAGGATCGGTATGAATGCCGAGGGGGGCACCGAACCGAAGCGCTTGCTCTCCCACCTCATGAGGGTCTCGGTCCCGCAGAGCTTGCCCGTCGAGAGGTCCATCTGGGGCTGGTGCAGGGCGTAGAGTTCGCCGCGCGAGAGGGCGTCGTGGAGCTGGCTCTCGAAATTCACCTTCTCGACAAGCTCGTCCTTCATCGAGGCCGTGAAAAAGCGGAAATGGTTCCTTCCCCCTTCCTTGGTCTTTCGAAGGGCGGTGTCGGCGTTTTTCATCAGCTCCTCGTAGGTGATCCCGTCGTCGGGGTACGCGGCCGCCCCGATGCTGCACCGAAGGTGATAAACCAGCCCTTCCGCCACGCAGGGCTCCGCGACGCGCGCGAGAATTGTCTTGCACAGCTCCTCGTACCGCTCCCGTTCCTGTCCCGCCGACGTTATGAGACTGAACTCGTCGCCCCCGAGGCGCGCCACGAGGCCGGTTTCCCCGGACATCCCGCGAAGCCGGGCCGCGACTTCCTGCAGGATAAGGTCCCCCACCCGGTGGCCCGCCGAATCGTTTATGTTCTTGAAGTTGTCGAGGCCGACGATGATGATCGTAAATTTTTCTTTCCTGAAATTCCCGAGCTCTATCGCCTCCGTGACCCGATCCGCGAACATCGAGCGGTTGGCGAGTCCCGTAAGGGAATCGTAATAGGCGAGCTTCCGGATCGTTTCCTCTTTCGTGATGATGTCGGTGATGTCGTGGTTCGTGCCGATGACCGACTGGATTCGCCCGACCCGGTCGATGATCGGCGTCAAGGTCACGTGGAAATGCCGCAGTATCCCGCCGTTCGAATAACTGTCCTGGAACGATCGCTTTCTCGCGCCCCCCAGGACGGCCTTGAACGCGGATTCCCAGGGGCACAGGGCGCTGGCGCACCGGAAGAGCCGCGTGTATTCCACCCCGAGCACGTCGAGCTCGTATTTGCCGCAGAACTCGAGGCAGGCTTGGTTCGCGTTCTGGATCGTGCCGTCGGGGGCGATGCTGTATATCACGTCGCTCGAGTTTTCGATCAGCAGCCGGTACCGCTCCCGGGACTCGGAGAGCGCGAGGTTCGCGTCCCGGAGGTTCGTCTCCCGGCTCTGGATGTTTTCGGCCATCGTATTGATGCTTCGCGCGAGAATTTCCAGTTCGGAGTAGTCCTGCTCCCCGATGAGCTCGCTATACCGTCCCTCGGAAAGATTGTTCGTCTTGACGAGGAAGGCCCCTATCTGGACCTTGAAGCGGCGGTCCATGAGCACGATCCCCGCGAGCACGATGGCGAGAACCGCGAGCATGGCTATCCCGATCGCGACCAGGAGCCCGTACACCGGCTTGAACATGTCCGAGATTCCCTGGTAGAGGAGCACGTACCAGCCTGTTTCGGGAATCGTTTGCGCGAGGGCGTATACCAGGGTCCCGTTTCGGCTTGTTTGGTACGGGCCGCTTCCCGAGGCGACGGCTTCTTTCGTGCGCTCAATATCCGTGTCCAACTGCCGTTGGTATACCCTGGCGAGGTCCCCGTTGGAAACGAAGACGCCGTACCGGTCCGTTATCTCCAGGGATAGGTCGTCGCCGAAGGATTGTGCAAACCTCGTGGAATAGAGGCTGATCTCGGTTATGTCGAGGTAGGCCACCAAAAGGTATTCTTTCCCCCGCACCGCTAGGGTTATGGTAGGCTTCCCGCTCTGAAGGGAAATGAACGGCGGCGACCAGTACACGGCCTCGCCGCCGCCGAACAAATTCATGAAGGGTTCGCCCGAACGGGAGACCCCCTCGGTTCTCTGGAACCTGGAAGCCTCGTGCACGACCAGCCCTTCCCGGGTGACCAGCTCGAGGGACTGTATCGCGCCCTGGCTGGCGAGGAGGGAATCGAGATACCGCCCGATCTCGGCTTCCGCGACGAGCCGGGTATCGATCAGGTCCACGCCACCCTTGAGGGCCTTGGGGTAGGCGTCCAGGAACTGCCCGATTTCCGAGACGATGCTCTGGGAGATCACCTCGTTACGGGCGAGGTTTTTGCGAACGTAATCGTTGTAAAAGAAAACGTACACGATAATTCCGGTCAGCAGCACGAACGCCGTGAGGAGCGACAGGTTCCAGGCGAGGAGGCTACGGGTTATCGAGTGCTTGTCGGAAGTTTCATTCACGTCAGTTTTCTTCCCCGATCAGTACGTACCGCCCGTCGCGCACGGTAAAGAGGTAAGTCGGGCGGCTCACGTCCCCGTACCGGTCGAACTCGATATGCGACTGGAGTCCCTCGAAGGAGGGATGCTCGAGGATATAGGCCTTTACCGCCTTGGGCGTATAGCTTTTTACGTGCCTGAGGGTTTCGGTCAAAACGGAGAACGCGTCGTGGGCGAGAATCGCCCCGGCGGTCGGCTCGCTCCCGTACCGCTCCCGGTATTCCCCGGCGAACAGGAGAAACTCCGGCTTGTCCGATTCCGTGAGCGCGTTGTTCACCAGGAAGGTCCCCTCCACGCTCGAGCCGGCCCGGGTCAGAAGGTCGCTGCTCATGGACCAACCCGCCATGTAAACGGGCATTCCCAGGGGATACGCCGAGAGGCTCTGGAGCAGGTTGGCGGTTTCGGTAGAGGACGCGAAAAGGAGGAGGGCGTCCGCGCCGGATCCGCGTATTCGCGACGAGAGGTCCGAGTAATCCATGGATGCAACCATGTTGAAGCTTTCGTCGAGAACGACCCGGTTTCCGCCCTTCAGGGCCTCGGCGGCGAATACTTCCTTGAGGGACTTTGCATAGGCCTCATTGGTCGAATCCCAGAGGACGGCGGTCCGTTTCCGGCCGTCCTTTTGCATGATATTGGCGAGGGCGATGGATTGTCTCCCCCCGGAGGGCACGACCCGCAGGAGGGCGTCGTCGAGGCCGGCGTATCCCTGTCCGCTTATCGTGGGACTTATATAAAGGAGGCCGTGTTCGGTAGCCCATCCCAGGCTTTTGGAAATCGTCCCGCTTTCCATATGCCCGATGATCGCGACCACTCCCTCCTCCAGAAGCTCCTTGTCGCATTCCAGCGCCGCGTCGGGGTCCGCCTTGTCGTCCCGGATCACGAGCTCGAGCTTTCGTCCCCTGATTCCCCCTTCGGCGTTTACCTTGTCGAGGGCCAGCTGCACGGAATACATCGCGTTCACCCCGAGATCGGACTTCAATCCCGTAAGGCAGGCGGAAAACCCAACTTTTATGGGTTTATTCATCCCGCAGGAAACCGCGACCGCCGCCGCGACGAGGGTCAGCGTCGCGATCGAAATACGTTTTATCATCGAAAACCTCCGGGGCCGTTTTGCGTCGGCGGCCCGCCTTAGATTAAGTATTGTTGCCCTATCTGCCGGAGTCAACCGAAAAGCGGCGGGGAGCGCTATTTACATTGGAAGGGCTAATTGGTATATTTTTTATAGATTCTGAATCGTGAAAACCCGGCATGCGCGTGGGCGAAGGACGCCTGAACCGCCGATGCCGCGAATAAAAAACCGCCCCGGCCGCCCGCGGGCCGACGGGGCCATACGGGCGCCAACGGGAAAGCCCAGGAGGAAATCCATGATCAAGACCGTGAAAGACGTAGACCTGAAGGGTAAGCGCATCGTGATGCGCGTCGATTTCAACGTGCCGATGAAGGACGGGGTGGTCCAGGACGACACCCGCATCATGGCGGCGCTCCCCACCATCAAGTACATCCTCGACGAGGGAGCTGCGTCCCTCGTGCTCATGAGCCACCTCGGCGATCCCTCCAAGGACGCCAAGAAGGCCCAGGAGAAGGCGGAGAAGGACGGCAAGTCCTTCGATCTCGACAAATACATCGCCGGCAAGCACCGCATGAAGCCCGTCGCCGAATACCTCGCCTCCAAGCTCGGCAAGACCGTCGCGTTCGCCGATTCCTGCTTCGGCGCGAAGGCCGCCGTCGAGGCGCTTCCCGCCGGCGGCGTCCTCATGCTCGAGAACACCCGCTTCCATAAGGAAGAAACCTCCAAGGACGAGGCCGCCCAGGAAACCCTCGCGAAGGAACTGGCGACCTACGGCGAGGTGTACGTGAACGACGCCTTCGGCACCGCCCACCGCGCCCACGCCTCCACCGCCACCATCGCGAAGTTCGTCTCCGTGAAGGTCGCCGGCTTCCTCATGGAGAAAGAGGTGAAGTACCTCGAACCCATGGTCACCAATCCCCCGAAGCCCATGGTCGCCATCATCGGCGGCGCGAAGGTCTCCTCCAAGATCGCGGTCCTCGAGAGCCTCATGAAGAACGCCTCGGCCCTCATCGTCGGCGGCGGCATGGCCTACACCTTCCTCAAGGCCCAGGGCCACACCATCGGCAAGTCCCTCGTGGAAGACGATTTCCTCGACACCGCCAAGGGCCTTCTCGCCACCGCCTCGGCCAAGGGCGTGAAGATCATCCTCCCCGTCGATCACGTGACCGCCGATTCCTTCTCCCCCGACGCGAAGCCCGTCGCGGTCGACGGCCTCGACATTCCCGACGGATTCATGGGAATGGACGTCGGTCCCAAGACCGTCGCGATCTACAAGGACGTCATCCTTGCCTCGAAGTCCATCGTGTGGAACGGTCCCGTCGGCGTGTTCGAGTTCGACGCCTTCTCCAAGGGCACCGAGCAGGTCGCGCGCCTCGTGGCCGAAGCCACCGACAAGGGCGCCACGAGCGTCGTGGGCGGCGGAGACTCCGTCGCGGCCCTCAACAAGTTCAAGCTCTCCGAAAAGATGAGCCACGTGTCCACCGGCGGCGGAGCCTCCCTCGAGTTCCTCGAAGGCAAGACCCTCCCGGGGATCGCGGTTCTGGAAACGAAGTAAACTTCGTTTCCAGAACTTGGAGTATTTCGCCCGTGGCGAAATACTCCATGCTTTTGGCGAATAAATAACTCTCGAGAACGGCCTCGGGTTTGCCTGCCCGAAGCAGGCAAACGGCGCGCGTTTCTGGAAACGAAGAAAGGGGAGGGGGAGTACTACCCCTACCGCATGCGAAAAACCCGACCGGGCGCGCCCGGCCGGGTTTTTCCTTTTCCGGTACCCCTTCTCGCGCCGCCGGGGCGTTTTCCGCGTTCCCGCGTGTTAAGGTAAGCGTATGGAAAAACTCGACCCGATAAAACCCGATATCTTCCTGTCCCGAATGGATTCCGGAATCGCCAGGCTCGCGAGCCGCGCGTTTTCCCTCGCCTGGCGGCGGCCCCGCTCCGTTCCGGCCCTCGCGCGCCTCGCCGCGGCCCAGCCGGCCGCCGCCAGGGCGCGGGCAGCCAACCGCGCGCAAGGCGTTCCCGTCCCCGCGTTCATGATCGTGAGCGTAACGAGAAGGTGCAACCTGCGCTGCGCCGGCTGCTATTCCCGCGCGACCGGGGAGCGCGAGCGCGAGGAGGGCCGCCCCGGCGAAATGGATTCCGCGCGCCTCGCCGGCGTCATCGGCGAGGCCGCCTCCCTCGGCGTCTCCTTCGCCCTCATCGCGGGCGGGGAGCCCCTGGTCCGCTCCGACGATATCTTCGCCTTCGCCCGCGCCAATCCGGGGGTCGCGTTCCCGGTCTTCACCAACGGGACGATGATCGACGACTCGATCGTGAAGCGGCTTTCCCGCGCCCGGAACGTTATCCCGATCCTCAGCGTGGAAGGCCGGCGGGTCGCCACGGACGGCAGGCGGGGAGGGGGCGTGTACGACGCCGCCCTCGACCGCATGGCGAGGCTCCGGAAGGCGGGCGTATTTTTCGGAGTATCCTTCACGGTCATGAAAGCGAACGCCGCCGAGCTCGTGTCGAGGGACTTCGTGACCGAGCTCTTCGAGGCGGGCGCGAGCGTGTTCTTCTACAATGAATACACCCCGGTCGAGAAGGGGACCGAGGGCTACTGCGTGAGTTCCGGGGAGCGGGCAGCCCTTCTTTCGGACCTCGAGGCGCTTCGCCGCGAATACCCCGCGATCTTCCTGGCCTTTCCGGGGGACGAGGACAAATACGGCGGCTGCCTTTCGGCCTCCCGGGGCTTCGTGCACGTCGCCCCCGACGGCTCCCTGGAGGCGTGCCCCTTCGCGCCCTTCGGCGATTCCTCGGCGCGGGACGCGCCGCTCGCCGAGGCGTTGCGGTCGCCGCTGTTGGCCGCGATCCGGGAAAATCACGGCCAGCTGCAGGAAACCGCCGGGGGCTGCGCCCTGTGGAACCGACGCGGGTGGGCGGAAGGCCTCGCGGCGGCCGCAACGGACGGGTCTTGAAAGGTCCCTCGGCGCTTGAGCGTTGTATACCGTTTTAAGCCCTGCTATATTCATCCATCATGAACGATAACGAAAACGCCTTCGCCCCCCTGGCGAAAAAAATGACGGCCCTCTCGCTTCCCATCCTCGCGGGGCAGGCCTTCGGGCTCCTCTACAACCTGGTGGACACCTGGTTCATCGCCCGGATCGACCCCGCGGACCCCTGGCTCGTCGGCGCCACGGGCCTCGTCTTTCCCCTCTACTTCATCATCATGGCCGCGGGCTTCGGCATAACCGGCGGCGTGTCCTCCCTCGTGGCCCGGGCTATCGGGGCTGGCCGCGAGAAGGAGCTTGACAGCACCGCCGAAAGCGGCATGTTCCTCGCCCTCGCCTCGAGCGCCGCCTTTCTCGCCCTCCTTTATGGCTTCGCGCGTCCCCTCCTCGGCCTCTTCGGCGGGGTAGGGCAAATCCTGGAATACGGGCATGCCTACCTCGTCTGGCTCCTCCCCGTGGTTCCCTTCATGTTCGTGAACGCGGTCTTTACCGGCATACTCCAGGGCGAGGGCCGCACGAAGCACATGATGGCCTCCATGATGCTTGGAACCGTCGCGAACATTATCCTTGACCCGGTCCTCATCTTCGCCGCGGGCATGGGAATCGGGGGCGCGGGACTCGCGACGGCGATCGGAAACCTGTGCAGCACTGCCTACCTCGTCTCCGTCTTTATCGCCCAACGCTCCGCCGTGCGCGTGCATTGGCAGGTATCCCGCGTCTCCTTCCCCGTGGTGGGCGAGATTCTCCGGGTGGGCATTCCCCAAAGCGTCAGCAACTTCCTCGCCTCCATAAGCTTCATCTTCTACAACCGCATGATGGTGGGCATGAACCCCCTCATCCTCACGGCCTTTACCCTGTATTCGAGGCTCGAGCAGATCGCCCTCATCCCGGTGTGGTCCCTATCGAGCGCCCTCTC
>QKCE01000138.1 GCA_003245785.1 Spirochaetales bacterium
GACTCGGCCGCGGTCCGTTCGGGCCAGGACACCGGGCTTCTGGTGGACGCCGTGCTCGGCGTCGCGGACCAGGACGAGGGCAAGGTCGACCGGGTTACCCTCGGCCATTCGGGAGCGGTCCGCTCCTTTATCGAGGGTATCGGGAAGGGCGACGACGGTTTCACCCTCCTCCTTAACGCCGAACGCCTCCTCGCGGGGGAGACCCCCCGGGCGACCGCGGTGACTGCCGAGATAGCCTGTTAAAACCCTGCGGGGCGGCTGGGGGATTTTCCGCCCGCCGCCCCCGTGTCGTTAAATGCGGGATGGGCGCCGGAACCGGTCTCAGGTCCCTGGCGCCCGCCGCGCTTCTCCCGCGACCCCCATCCGCCGGCTCGCGTTCTCCCGAAGCCTCCCCGCCTCGAATCGATTTGCCAAATCCGCGGAACGCCCCTATCATAACCCTATGGACGAATGTCGAATCACGAGCCTGGCGCAATTCTCGGAGCTCTGGCAGGGCATTTACAGCCTGTCCGGCCGTCCCTGCTGGGACGGAATCCTTCCCTATTATCACGAAGACATACTCTTCCGCGACTCGGTACAGGAGATACGGGGCATAGGGCCCTTTACCGCGATGACGAGGCGCCTCGCCGAACGCTCGCGCGACCTGGAATTCCTCATCCATAACGGGGTGATGGACGGGAACGTCATCTTCATCGAGTGGGAGATGGTGATCTCCTACAAGCGCTACCCGAAGTCGTCGGTCTACGGATCGAGCCGCATAGTCCTCCGGGACGGCAAGGTGGCGGAACAGCGGGACTATTACGACCTCTGGGGGGATATTTTCGACAATATTCCCGGGTTCCGCCGGCTCTACCGGTCCTTCATGCGGAAGAGGTTCGGCTGATGGGATTCTTCAAATACCTGTTCCGGTACAGCGTCCGGGATATGGCGGATTTTCTCCGGAACGAGAAGCGGGACCCGGAGGACTTT
Organism: Spirochaetales bacterium; assembly: GCA_003245785.1. Classification (GTDB taxonomy): domain Bacteria; phylum Spirochaetota; class Spirochaetia; order Treponematales; family Treponemataceae; genus Teretinema. The sequence goes on from QKCE01000138.1 coordinate 970, forward strand.
CCGGGGACGCTGGCGGGGAAGACCGCGCTGATCACGGGGGCTACCTCGGGTATCGGCCTAGTGACCGCCCGGCTTTTCGCGTCCCGGGGGGCGAACCTCGTCCTCGTGAACAGAAATCCCGAGCGCTCCGCCAGCTTTGAACGGGAGCTCGGGGAACGCTACGGCGTTTCCGTCCGGACCGTACTCTGCGATTTTTCATGCATGGCGGCCGTAAAGGCCTGCGCCGCGGAGCTTCTCGCTTTACCCGAACCCCTGGACGTTCTCGTCCTCAACGCCGGGGTGTACTACACCGCAAGGACCTTTACCCCCGACGGCCTTGAAACGGTGTTCCAGGTGAACCATCTCGCTCCCTTCGCCCTGAACTACCTGCTGCGGGAAAGGCTTCGGAAGGAGGGGCGGGCGCGAATACTCTACGTCAATTCCGAGGGCCACCGGTTCGCCCTCGCCGGGGTGCACCTGGACGACTTGGAGTGGAGGCGGCACCGTTACACGGGGCTCAAGGGCTACGGGGCGGCGAAGACGGCCCAATTGCTGACGATGAAGAAATTCGCCGCGTACTTCGCCGGTTCCGGCGTGACCGTCAACGCCATGCATCCGGGCAACGTCCGCACCCGGATCGGGGAAAACAACGGGGCCCTTTACCGGTGGTTCAAGAATACCTTCGTTCTCGCGTCCGCCAGGGACCCGGAGATTTCCGCCAAGGCCCTCCTCTTTCTCGCCGGGTCGAAAAGCCTGTCCGGCGTTTCCGGGGCCTTTTTCAACCTTACGTCGCAGGAATTACCCGCGCCCCATGGCCGCGACGATTCCCGGGTCGAGGAGACCTGGGCGAAGAGCCTGGAGCTCTGCGGGTTATCGTGAAGGGGAAGCGGGTCCTTATCGTCGGGGGCGGGCTGGCCGGCCTTACCGCGGGGGCGTACCTCGCCCGGGCGGGCTTCGAGGCGACCGTCCTGGAACGGAACGGCCGATCCGGCGGCCTCGTCGGGTCTTTCGAGCGGGAGGGTTTCACCTTCGACGCGGGCCCCCGGGCGGTGGGCGACGCGGGCATCCTTTCCGCGATGCTGCGGGATCTCGGCATCGACCTGCCACTCCTTCGGGGCGCCGTTTCGACGGGCATAGAGGACCGGATCGTCCACCACGACGACCCTTCGGGGATTCGGGAATTCTGCGACTCCCTCCGGCGCCTTTTCCCCGGCTCGGCGGCCGGTGTTTCGGGAATCGAGCGGCGGATTCGGCAGAGCTGCCGCATGGCCCGCGTGTTGACGCGAGTTCCTAATCCCGCGTTCAAGAACCCGCTTTCCGACCCGCGCTACCTTTTTACCCGCTTCATTCCCTGGCTTCCCTCTTTTTTTGCCGCCGTGCTCTACGAATACCGCCACCGGCGACCCGTGGAGAAGGTTCTGGCGGGCCTCGGCGTCGAGCCGGCGCTGGCCGACATGGTATGCCAGCACTTTTTCAAGGGCACCCCCGAACGGTTCGTTTTCGGGTACTTCGAGAATTTCCTGGACTACCGCTATCCCCTTGGGGGCACCGGCCGTTTGGCGGAGGCGCTGGAGCGCAAATACCTCGAGCTTGGCGGGGCGCTTCGGCTTGAAACCGAGGCGGAGAGGATCGACGTGGCCGCCCGCCGCGTAACCGACCCCGGGGGGCGCGCGTACGATTACGACGCGCTGGTGTGGGCCGCGGACCTGAAGGGCCTGTACAGGAGACTGGATTGGTCGGGCATGGGGCATCGGGAGCGAAAGCGGATAATCCGCGAACGGGACCGCTTTCTGGCCGTGCCTCCGGGCGAATCCGTGATCTCCGTTTTTCTCGGGGTGGACGAGAGCCCGGAATTTTTCCGTAACGTAAGCCGGGGTCACTTTATCTATACCCCTTCGCGCCAGGGCCTGGGCGAATTACGCAAGGAAATCCCCGAGCGGCTCAAGGCGGGGTTCGCCGGCCTGGACAGGGACGCGTTTTTCTCCTGGCTCGATTCCTTTATCGCCCGAAACGCCTTCGAGATTTCCATTCCCGCGCTCAAGGACCCGAGCCTCGCGCCCCCGGAAAGGACTGGCCTCGCGGTGAGCGTCCTGTTCGACGGGGAAATCGCGCGGTTGGCGGAGGGGAGGGGCTGGCTGGAGGAGCTTCGCGAGCGCGCGGCGGAGGGGATGATACGGGCCCTGGACTCGTCCGTCTATCCGGGCCTGCGCGACAAGATCCTCTTCCGGTCCGTCTCGACGCCCCTGACGATCGAAAGGCGGTTCCTTACCGAAGGAGGGGCGATAACCGGGTGGTCCCTGGAAACGCGGGCCCCGGTTCCCTCGAGCCTTCCCGGGGCGTTCGACTCGGTTAAAACGGGGATCCCCGGGGTATGGAAGGCCGGTCAGTGGAGCTTCAGCCCTTCGGGGGTTCCCATCGCCCTCCTTACGGGGAGAATCGCCGCTTCCGCCGTCGATGCCGCCCTCAGCCGAGGAGCTTCCAGAGAAGGAAGGCGATAAGGCAGAGGTTGAACAGGGCGGAGGCGAGCATACCCCGGAACAGGGGCTTGGTGATGTCGGTTCCCTTCATGGCCTTGAAGTTCCGGTCCTCAACGAAGCGCCGTACCTGGCCAAGGAGTCCTTTTTCGTCGAGAACGGGACTTTCTCCCGGGTTCTGAAAAATGACGAAATGCTGGCTGTAGGGGAAAAGGGCCGCGGTTTTGGGCGAGGCGCCGTCGATAATGCCGGAAAGAAGGGTGTTTTCCCCCACGGTAACCCGGTCGAGGGGAATCGCGCGGGCTTGCTTCATGAGGTAAGGGTCGAACACGAGGCCGAAGGGTTTCGAGTCCGGGTCCTTCAGTTTTCCGCCGTAGTCGATCGAGAGGTTGCCCTCGACCCAGAGTTCCCGGTCCAGGGGCCTCATGGTCCCCCCCTCGATCTCCGCGCGAACCGAGAAAAAGTTGCCCTCTTTCGCGTTTCGCGCCTCCGCGAGAACTTCACCGTAGGGGGTCACCGTGAACAGCGCCGGATCGCAGGTATAGCCGCAAAACCCGTTTTTCGGGTCGTGGCTCGTGGTGTTGGTCTCGTAGTCCGCGATTATCCAGGACATGAGCCCCGTCTTTTTATGGCGGGCGATCAGGTAGCATTCCACCCGCATTCCCGCGAATACGGAGGTCCGCACCGAGAAGGAACTGACGATCGCAATGGGCCCTTTTTCGTCGCCCTCGAAGAGGGCGGCGTCGGCGAGCTCGTAATCCCCGGGGAGCATGGCCTGCGCCTTGGCCCGGTCGGTTATTCCGTAGGCGAGGAAGAAGCAGTAGGGGTCCACTATGAACCCCATATAGGAAACCGTGCGGCTCCCCCGTTCCATGACCGATTTCTGCGCGGATTTCGGGAGGTATTTGTTGAAGTCCCCGAGAAAGCTGATGGCCGTTATGTCCACGGGCTTCGTCAGGGATTCGGTCTTTCGCGCGAATTCGCGGTTCTCTTCTCTGGTCATCGGTCTCGGTTCCCCTTTAGCGGACGTTTATTCCAAGATAATCTAGAAAAAAAGCCGCGTCAGCAAAAAAACGTTTCCCAGGAATGACAGGGCGATCCCGGCGAACAGCAGCGCCTTGATTCCCTTCGTCGAAAAGGTGGTAAGGTTTTTCGTCTCCGCGACGCGCGAATACACCCTCACCATGTCGCTTTCGTCCCGGATATAGGTTCGGCAGCCCGGGCTGTCGGCGATATAGTGCTGCGCGTAGGGAAAGCAGATGGAGCGGACCGGGTTCGCCTCCGCGAGGCCCGGAAACAGGGTGTTCGCCCGGACGTCGATATCCGGGACCGGGATATCCAGGGCGGTTTCCACTTCCGCGGGGTCGAAGATTACCGCGAAGGGATCGTCCTCCCGGTCGCACAGGTCCCGCGCGAAGGCGACCGAGGTGTTCCCGCCGATCCACAGGGGCTGGTCCAGGGGGAGCCGCTTTCCACCGGTCACCGAAGCCTTCAATTCGAGCCGGCGTTCGCCGTTCCTGCCGTCCCGGAAATCGACGAGCAACTCCCCCTTCGAGTTGGTGGTGTGGATCGCCCGGCGGCTGTTCCGGTCCGCTACCCCCTCCTTCGGCAGGGCAATGAGGGTGTTGCTCAGGATATCGATGAATACCCAGGAAACGAGCCCCGTTTCCCGGTCCCGGGCGATGAGGTACGACTCGAGCCGGGTGCCCCAAAAGGTGCTCCCCCGGGTTCCGAAAATGCCCATGCCCTGGTAATACGCCGGTTCTTCCCCGGCGAAAAGGGGCGAGGGTATGAGCTCGTAGCGGTCCGGGAGCATCGCCTTCGCCCGCTCGATATCCAGAAGCCTGAAAAAGAGGAAGAGGCAGTAGGGCTCGATGACGAACCCGATATAGGGATTCTTCTTCGAGGTGGCGACGAGCAGCCGCTTGAACAGGGCCTTGGGCATGAGCTTCCTGAAGCGCTGAATAAACCCCAGGTCGCCGACCTCGGTCGGGTCTATGAGGGTCTCAACCTGACGGATGAAGGGCTCGTCGTTTTCGATTCTCATTCGCTCTCCTTTGCCCGACCGACCGCGCGCGGCGGGATTCGGTCGGGACGCTCATCCAAGTGTACGCCCGGCCTTCTTCCGCGGTCAATGAAAAGCCTCCCGCGGCCCTTCCTTCGAGGGGGCTCCGAGGGCGGCCCTCCCGAAGCCATCCCCTTTTCCTGCCTCGGCCCCAATTCCCTCCGCTTTCGCGTTTTCCCGGCCGATAATCCGGGTATGTGGAAACTTTACGCGCTTCTTTCGGCTTTTTTCGCGGCCCTGACTTCGATCCTCGCCAAGCTGGGGATGAAGGGGGTCAACTCGAACCTGGGGACGGCGATCCGCACGGTGGTCGTGCTGGCCCTCGCCTGGGGCATCGTGCTGGGCACCGGGCAGGTCCGGGGCATCCGTTCGCTGACCAGGCAAAATTGGGTTTTTCTCGTGTTGTCGGGACTCGCCACGGGCTTGTCGTGGCTGTTTTATTTCAGCGCGATCCAGAAGGGACCGGTGTCGAAGGTGGCGCCGATCGACAAGTTCAGCGTCGTGCTCACCATCCTTTTTTCCTTTCTTTTTTTGCAGGAACAGATTACCGCGAAGACGCTGGCCGGGGGCCTGCTCATTACCGCGGGGACTTTCGTGCTGATCCTTTAGTCCGCGCGACGGGCTTTACGGGCGGGCCTTCGAGCCCGCGGCCTCGAAGGCTTCCGCGAGGCGGCCCGCCGGCAGGGGCTTGCTGAAGTGGTAGCCCTGAATGCTGTCGCATTTCGAGTTCGCGAGGTATTCGAGCTGCTCGGCGTTTTCGACCCCTTCGGCCAGGGCCTCTATGTCGAGGCCGTGCACCAGGGCGATTATCGATTCCGTCAGGGTAGAGCCCTTGCAGGACGCGCCGATCTCGTTGATGAACGACTTGTCGATCTTGAGGAGGCTTATGGGCAGTTTCCTCAGGTAACTGAGGGAGGAATAGCCCGTGCCGAAGTCGTCCAGCGCGATGCCGAAGCCCATGTTCCGGAGGGCGTTCAGGATCTGGACCGGCGACTCCTCGTTCCCTATGAACAGGCTTTCGGTAACCTCGAGTTCCACGCGTTCCGGCGGTATCCCGAGCTCTCCCACGGTCCGGGTGACGAACTCGAGGAAACCCTTCTGCCGCAGCTGGATCGCGGAGATGTTTATCGCCATGGTCAGGGAAGGGTCACGGGGCTCCAGTTCCCGCTTCCACAGGAGGCACGCCTCCCTGAAGACCCAGGCGCCGATCTGGACGATGAGCCCGGTTTCCTCCGCGACGGGGATGAACTCGACCGGGCTTACCGCGCCGGTTTCCGGGGACCGCCAGCGGATCAGGGCCTCGAAGCCCCGGAGGCGCCTTTCGGCTACCCGGTATTGGGGCTGGTACTCGATCGAGAACTCCCCGTTTTCCAGGGCGCCCCGAAGCATCCGCTCCAGGTTGGTGCGCCGGAGCAATTCTTCCTTCATCCCGAAGTTGTAAAACTGGAAGGTGTTCTTGCCGAGCTCCTTGGCCTTGTACATCGCGGTGTCCGCGTTTTGCAGGAGCTCCTCGACTGTCTTGCCGTCGTGGGGATAGAACGAGAGGCCGATGCTCGCGGTCTGGTTGACGGTTTTTCCCTTCACGCGGAAGGGTTCCCTGAATTGGGCCAAAAGCCTCTTGATGAGGGGAAGCACGTCCGTCGGGGAGGATACGCGCGGGAGTATGACCGAGAATTCGTCCCCGCCCAGGCGCGCGATGAGGTCCGAGTCCCGCACGTTCGACGCGAGCCTTTTCCCCGCGGCGACCAGGAGCTCGTCGCCGTAGGTGTGCCCCATGGTGTCGTTGACCCACTTGAAGTTGTCCAGGTCCAGGAAGAGGACCGCCGCCCTTTCGGCCCCGTCCGGGCCCGAAATGACGCCGTCGAGTTCCTCGATGAACTTCCTCCGGTTCGACAGCCCGGTAAGGGAATCGTAATAGGCCATCTCCACGATGGTTTTTTTGCTCTCGCCCAGTTCCTCGACCTGGGCGCGCAATTCCTGGCGGGAGGCCGATATCTCGTCGTTGAGGGCGAGGAGGTCAAGGTTCTTGGCCTCCAGGTCACGTATGATCGGCAGGGAGAGCTGCCGCGCCATGAAGTAGGCGGCGACGGTGGCGAGGACGGTTATGAGGAGCCCGAACAGGGCCATGAAGGAATTCATCGAGGCGATGGGCGCCTTGAATTCGCCGAGGTTACCCACGATCGCCAGGACCCAGCCCGTGCGGGGAATCAGAACGTATGCGGAGACCATATCCTGCCCGTCCTCCCCGTATCGCGCGATCCCCGGGCGGGCGTTTCCGTCGGCGCGAAGGGCGGGCAGTTTCGCGAGGATTTCCGGGATATCCAGGGGCGCGCCGATCCGCTCCCGGTCGGGGTGGAAAATCAGGTTTCCCTTTTCGTCCACCAGGTAGGCGTAGCTCGACCTGGCCCCGTTCAGCTTCATGTCGCGAAGCTGGGTCGCCACGCTCTCCGCCTTTACCACGCTCGAGAAATACCCGAGCAGTTTTTCGCTTTCCGGGTCGAGGATGGGAAGGGTGACCATGAAGATTTGCCTGCCCGAGAATTTCGACGACAGGGTTTCGCTTACCGTCGACTTCCCGGTCGCGACGGTTTTTACGTGGTAGTCCCGGTCGGATACGTCCAGTCCCATGGTCGGCAGGTTGGAGGACCCGAGGGTAATGCCCCGGTCGTTCGCGAGGAAGATGCCTTCGAGATTCGGTTTGTAGGCGACGTAGTCCTTCAGGAGGGCGTTGACCCTGTCGGCCTTTTCCGGGTTGCCCTGGTCGGCCAGGAGGTCCAGTACGTGCCTTTCGTAGGTCAGGTAGCTCGGGAGGAGGATTTCCCTGTCGATGAGGCCGGAGATGATGCTTTGCTGCACCGAGACGAGTTCCAGCGCGGAATTCTCGGTAAGGTCGTTGATTACCCTGCTCGAGCGGTCGTAAACGAAGGCGCCGGTGATCAGGATGGACGCGTTCAGGAGCACGATCATCGCCAGCGTTATTCTGAGCCGTATCTTCATTGGAACCCCATGGCGAAACGCCTTGCTTTCCGGCGGTATGGCCTCAAATTTACGCCAAATTCGGGAGGTTGTCAAAACGCCCCGGCCCGGGCCGACCGGCGGCCCGCTAGATATCGCGTCCCCTTTCGCGCATACTTACCCGCGGAGCCATACATGAACGCCATCCTGCTTTTAGTCCCGATCCTCATGTGGAGCTGCGTCGGGATCCTCGTAAAAGTCGCCGCGCTTTCCTTTTCGCCGCCCGTCATAAGCTTTTTCCGGTTTTTTTTCGGCCTCGCCTTTTTGGGCCTGTGGCTCCTGGCGCGGCGTCGAAGGGCGCGAATCGATTTCTCCAACCCCTGGATATGGGTCGCCGCGGCGGCGAAGTCCTTTAATTACATAGCGGAAAACCAGGCCCTGACCCATGGCGCTTCCTGGGGCTATATCGTGGAACAGCCCGTCCAGGCCGTGGTCTTCATGTTCGTTTCGGTCCTGTTTTTCAGGGAGCGGCTCGGGGCGCGTAAGGCGGGAGCGGCGCTTCTTTGCGTGGTCGGGGCGCTGTTGATAGGCGTAAAGGGCATCGCCTCCGCGCGAACCGGCGGGACGCTCGACTTCGTCCTGTTCGCCCTCGCGGCCTGCGGGGCCTCGATTCACATGATGGGCCAAAAGGTGATGATGCGCACGATGGATTCGGAAAGCATGAACCTGGGAACGTTCCTGGTCGCCAGCGGCATTACCCTGCTTCCCCTGCCGTTTTCCGGCCCCCTCCTGGCCGGCGCCCCGTCTATCGCGGCAACGGCCGCCTCGGTGGCCCTCGGTTTCATCACCGGGGCGAGCTTTCTCCTGTGGGGGGTTGCCCTGAGCCGGGTACCCTTCCTGGTGTCGGGCATTTCCGCCAACTCGCTCAGCGTATTCGCCCTGCTGTGGGGGATCCTGCTCAGGGACGAGTGGCCGGACGCCTGGTCATTGTGGGGGACGGCGATCTTCGTCGCGGGGCTCGTGGCGATGAACCTGCCTACCCGCTGGAAGCCGAAAACCGGGG
>QKCE01000091.1 GCA_003245785.1 Spirochaetales bacterium
CGGCGAAGCGTCCCGCGTCCCGGGCTGCCGCGGCGCGGCGCTGGCTTTCCGCGGCGAAGGCGTCCTGGGCCTCCCGGGTAATCGAGTGCTTCCGCGCGACGTTCTCGGCGGTGACGCCCATGTGGTAATTGTTGAATACGTCGGTAAGCCCGTCCTGCAGGAGGCTGTCCTCCATGGCGAGGGCGCCGAGTTTGTTGCCCCAGCGGGCGGCCGCGGGAACCGTGAAGGGGGCCATGCTCATGTTCTCCATGCCCGCCGCCACGGCGATGCCGATATCCCCGAGCCGGATGCGGTCCGCCGCGAGCATTATCGCCTTCATGCCGCTCCCGCAGAGGATGTTGATCGCGTAGGCGGGAACCGAGTCCGGCAGTCCCGCGTAGATCGCGGCCTGCCGGCCGGGGCCCATGCCCTCGCCGTGCATGAGCACGTTGCCCACGATCGCCTCTTCCACGTCGGAGGGCTGGAGGCCCGAGTCGGCCACCGCCGCCTTTATGGCCGCCGCCGCGAGGCGCGGGGCGGGCACCGACTTGAAGCTGCCCCCGAAACTGCCGATGGCGGTGCGCCGGGCGGCCACTATGTAAACCTTGTTCATGTCGTTCTCCTTGAGGGCGCCTAGAGGTAGCCCATTTTCTCGGCCTCGCGCCGAAGCCCTTCCCTGAAGTCCGGGTGGGCGATCGAGATGAGCGCCTCCGCCCGCTGACCCGTCGAGCGGCCCAAAAGCCGCACCGCGCCGAATTCCGTGACGACCCAGTCGAGGTCCTGCCGGGGCACGGTGACCGCCGCGCCGGGCGGGAGGACCGGCACGATCGTGGAGATGGAGCCCCCCTTCGCCGTGGAGCGGAGGGCGATTATGCCCCGGCCGTTTTTCGCCTTCTGGGCGCCCCGGTGGGTGTCCAGCTGGCCGCCGGTTCCCGAGTACTGCACCGGGCCGATGCTTTCGGAGCATACCTGGCCGGTCAGGTCCACGGTAATCGCCGTGTTGATGCTGACCATGTTGTCGTTCTGCGCGATGACGAAGGGGTCGTTCACGTAGTTCCCGCGCAGCTCCATGGCCGCGGGGTTGTCGTCCAGCCACTCGTACATGCGCTTGCTGCCGAGGGCGAAGGTGAACACGAACTTGCCGGGCCACAGGCTCTTCTTCGCGTTGGTGATCGCGCCGCATTCGAAAAGGTCGATCATGCTCTCGGTGAACATTTCCGTGTGGACGCCCAGGTCCTTCTTGTCCTTGAGGAGCGAGGCCACGGCGTTCGGTATTCCGCCTATGCCGATCTGCAGGGTGCTGCCGTCGCTCACGAGGTCCGCGATGTGCCGCGCGATGGCCTTCTCCTCGTCGCCGGGTTCCAGCGAGGGTATCGTCGGGATTTCCGCCGCGTGGGTAACCACCATGTCCACGTCGCGCAGGTGCACCGCCGTGTCCCCGTGGATCCAGGGGACGTTCGGGTTTTCCTCGAGCACGACGATGTCCGCGGCGTCGATGGTCTCGGCCTCGTACACGTTCGAGAGCCCCAGGTTGAAAAAGCCGGTCTTTTCCCGCATGGGCGTCGCCGGGCCCCAGTACACGATCGTGGCGCCCATGTCCTTCAGGGCCTTCAGCTTGTTGCCGCCGGCCTGATGCAGGTTGTTCGGGATGTATTCCACGAGCCTGTAGCCGAGCTTGACCGCCTTGCGGTTCGAGGGGCCGAAAAACCAGTTCTCGTTCATGAAGGTTCCCTCGTACTTCGGGTCCTCGCAGAACTCGTAGGACTGCATGTTCAGGCACGACAGGACGCGCAAATGCTCGAAATGCCCGGCGAAGCGGTGCACGTTCGACATGAAACCCTGGCTTTCCATCGAGGCCATGCCCATGATTACCGCGCAGTTTTTCGGCAGGGCGAGAATCGCCTCGTCGACGGTCCGCCTCTTCGCCTCGAGCCCTTCGTTCCAGATACTCATGTTGCTTTCCTCCCCTACCGCCGGGGGAGTCCCCCCCCGGCGCGCGTCTAAGCGATCAGATTACCAGGCCCCCGTCCACGCTCAGCACGTGGGCGGTGACGAAGGACGAGCGGTCGCTGGCGAGGAAGAGCGCCGCGTCGGCGATATCCTCGGCTTCGCCCATCCTGGCGAGCAGGGTCTTGGACACCATGGCGTCCAGGACTTTCTCGGGCATCTTCTCGGTCATGGGCGTGCGGATGAAGCCCGGGGCGATCGCGTTCACCCGGACCTGGGCGCCCTTGCGGGCGAACTCCTTCGCCCAGCCCTTGGTCATGGAGATCACGCCGCCCTTGGTGGCCGCGTAGTTGCTCTGGCCCACGTTGCCCGTGATGCCGACTATGCTCGCCATGTTGATGATGGAGCCCGCGTTCCGCTCGATCATGCGGGGGCCGAACTCGCGGCCCATGTAGAACACGCCGGTGAGGTTCACGTTGAGCACCGCGGCCCAATCCTCGTCGCTCATCTTGTGGATGAGGTTGTCCCGGGTGATTCCCGCGTTGTTCACGAGGACGTCCACGCCGCCCTCGGCTTCCCATATCTTCGCGGCCGCTTCGCGCACGGCGGCGGAGTCGGTCACGTTGAGGACGAAGGGCTTCACGGCGGGATACTTCGCCGTCACCTCTTCGAAGCCGTCGAAGCCCATGTCGATGGCGTATACCGCCTTGGCCCCCGCCTCGGCGAAGGTCTCGACTATCTTGCGGCCGATTCCCCGGGCGCCGCCGGTGACCACGCAGGCCTTTCCTTTCAGGTTCATATCGTTTCTCCTTTCGTTTTTTCGGTCAACCCCAGCGCACGGCGGCGGCGGCCCATACGAAGCCGATTCCCGCGCCGACCATCACGACGTTGTCGCCGTCCTTTATCTTTCCTTCTTTCAGACCCTCCAGGATGGAGATGATCTGGTCGTTCTGCCCCACGTGGCCGTACTCGTTGAGGTAGGTAGTCTGCCCCTCCGAAAGGCCGAGTTCCGCGAGCACCGCGTCGTGGGTGCTCCGCTTGAAGTGCAGGATCGCGAGGTAGCCGATGTCGGCGTCGCCGAGGCCCGCCTTCGCCATGCTCTCGCGGATTACCGCGTAGAAGTTGGGCAGGGTCCGCTCGCCGAGCTTTCGCTTGAAGGACTCCACCTCGTCGATGACGAAGTGGTACTTACCCGCGTCCTCCGGCTTCGGGGGCCACGCCTTCGCGCCCCCGGCCTTCACCACGCAGTCGGTGGAGAAGTCGCCGTCGCCCCGGAAGGCGGTCCCGAGGATTTTGTTCTTCCCGTAGCCCCGGCGGAGCAGCATGGCGGCCCCGCCCGCGCCCAGGTCGAACATGAAGGAGGTTTCCTTCACGGAGTAGTCGACCATGTCGCCGTTCCGGTAGCCGCTGACCAGGAGCACCGTGCGGTAGCCCTCGTTGGCCAGCATGAGGCTCCGCGCCACTTCCATGCCCGCCATCATCGAGCCGCACATGGCTTCCATGTCGAAGCTCCAAGCCCTCGACGCGCCTATCTCCCGGGCGACGTGGAGCCCCGCGAGCCAGTTCAGGTAGTCCTTGTGCTGGCCGCCGTTCCAGATCACCACGTCTATCTCGTCCGCCGAAATTCCCGCCATCTCGATCGCGCCCCTCGCCGCGGCGATTCCCATGGCGGCCGGCGTGTCCTCCGGCCCCGGCACGGGCTTCCGGTCCACGCCGAACTTCTTCCGGATCACGTCTTCCGGAATCCCGGCGCGGGCGGCGAGCTCGGGGGCTTCCATGAAGGTTTCGGGGGTGTAGGTCCCCAGGCCCATAATTCCGATGTCTTCCATAATTTCTATCCTTTCGGTTTCAAAGGCCGAGGTAAGCCTTCTCGACCTCCGGGTTGGCCGCGAGTTCCGCGGCGGTTCCCCGGAGCACGATCCGGCCATTTTCGAGCACGTAGCCCCGGTCCACGGTCCGGAGGCTCTCCCGCACGTTCTGCTCCGTCACGAGGATGCCGACCTTGCCGCGCATTTCCCCGAGGATGTCGAAGAGCTCGTGCACGATCGAGGGCTGGAGGCCCAGGCTCGGCTCGTCCAGGATCAGGAGCTTCGGCTTCGCCATGAGCGCCCGGCCCACGGCGAGCATGCGCTGCTGGCCCCCCGACATGGTGCCCGCCCGCTGGCCGTGCCGTTCCCGAAGGATCGGGAACATGCCGTACACGTACTCGAGGCTCTCCGCGATCGCGGCCCGTCCCCGGGGGACGTTCTCGCCGCCCACCACGAGGTTCTCGTAGACCGACATGTCGGGGAAAAGCTCGCGTTCCTGGGGCACCAGGGAAATTCCCGAGCGTACCCGCTCGTGGGTCGGCCTCGCGGTCACGTCCGCCCCGTCGAATTCCACGGTGCCCGAGTCAAGGGGGACCATCCCGAGGATCGCGTTGATCAGGGTCGTCTTTCCCGCCCCGTTCGGCCCGATGAGCGCCACCGCGCCCTCGCCGACCTCCAGGTCTATTCCGTTCAATACGCGGAGCTTTCCGTAGCCCGCGACCGCGTTCGTCACTTTCAGCATCACAGCGCGCCTCCCAGATACGCGGTCTTCACCCGCTCGTTCGCGCTCACCTCGGAGTACGGGCCGTCGGCGATGAGCTCGCCGTTGTCGAGCACGATAACCCGGTTCGTGAGCGAGGTGATGACGCCCATCACGTGCTCCACCACGCCCACCGCCAGGCCCCGGTCCTTCGCGATCCGCCGGATGAGGGCGATCGCCTCGGTCGTCTCGGCGGCGTTGAGCCCCGCCATTACCTCGTCGAGGAAGAGGACCTTCGGGTCGTTCGCGAGGGCCTTCGCGATTTCCATTTTCTTTATCTCCAGGATGTTCAGCGTCGACGTGCGCCGGTTCAGGAGGCTGAGCCCGAGATCCGCGCAGAGCTCCGCCGCCGCCTTCCTCGCCTTGGGGATGGACAGGCGCCTCGCGAAAATGAAGCCGGTCATCACGTTCTCGAGGAGGGTCAGGTCCTCCAGGGGATGGATGAGCTGGAAGGTGCGGCCTATTCCCATGGCGGCGCGCTTGTGGGCCGGGACCTTCGTCACGTCCTCGCCGTCGAGGCGGACCGAGCCCGCGGTGGGCGAGTAGATGCCCGCGATGAGGTTGATGAGGGTCGTCTTGCCGGCGCCGTTCGGGCCGATTATCCCGACGATCTCCCCTTCCTTCATGGTGAGGTTCACGCCGTTCACCGCGACGAGGCCGCCGAAGCGAACGGTCAGGTTTTCGAGTCTAAGTTCGCTCATTCCGCCGCCTCCTTGCCGAGCGCGCTTTCCTCGTCGCTCGGGAAGCCGGACGCGTCGGCGAACAGCCGCGCCTTCGCGAGTCCCACTATTCCCTGGGGCATGAAGAGAAGCACCAGGATGATGATGACGCCGTAGACCACCAGGTGGCCGTAGGGGATGTAGAGCTTCAGGTACTCGCCGAGCACCCCGAGGAGCACGGAGCCGATTACCGAGCCCCATGTGCCGTACATGCCGCCGAGGAGGGCCATCGCCAGGGGTATCAGGGTGTAGTTGCCGTTGAAGCTGTTGTCCGGGCTCACGAAGCCGTAGAGGTTCGCGTTCGCCGCGCCGACGAAACCCTGGATGCCCGAGGTGACCGCGAAGATGACGAGAAGGTACTTGTAAATGCCGATTCCGTTCGACTGGGCCACCGTCTCGTTGTCGCGGATCGCCGTGAGGGCGAAGTGCATGCGGCCGCGCCTGAACCACTCGGAGGCCGCGATGGCGGCCACGGCGACGCAGGCCATGAAGCCGTAGGCGAGGTAGGAGTTGCCGTTGAACAGGAGCTTCGGGACGAGCTTGCCGTTGGGGCCGCCGGTGAGGGGGGTCCAGTTGTGGGCCACGAGCCTGAATATCTCGCCGAGCGCCAGGGTGGTGATCGCGAAATACATGCCCCGGAGGCGGAGCGCCACGAGTCCGATGAGCCACGAAAGCAGGGCCACGAAGAGCGCCGCCAGCACTATCGCCAGGAGGGCGGGAACTTTCGCGTTGGACGCGAGGACCGCCGAGGCGTAGGCGCCGAGGCCGAAGAAGCCCGCGATGCCGAAGGAAAGCTGGCCCGAACGGATCAGCATGTCCCAGCTCAGGGCGAGGGTCATGTACGTGAGGATTGTCCTCCCGACGATGCGTGCGTAGGGCCCGCCGACGAGCGGAAGGAGAAGGATGACGGTCCCCAGCGCCAGGAAGGCCAGCGCGAGGGAGCGGTTCCGCCCGCGGGCGCGGTCGCGCGCCTCGAGGGGGTTTTTGCCTATGCTGTCGGTCATGATGCCCTCCGGAAACTGCGGACGAGAATGACCGCGATGATAAGCACGAAGAATACGATCGAGGACCATCCGGCGCCGTGGGGGATCGCCATGATGGAGCTCTCGGAAATGCCGAGGAGCAGGCTCGAGGCGGCGACCATCGGCAGGTTGCCGATACCGGCCATGGCGACGAGGCAGAAGGATTTCATGGTGTAGCTGCCCCCCACCGCCGGGAAGATCGAGAACTTCGTGAGGAAGAAGCCGCCGAAGATCCCGACCATCATGGACGCGAGGGCGAACACCAGGGAATAGGTGAACTGCACGTCGATCCCGACGATCCGCGCGCCCCTGGGGTTCTGGCCGACCGCGTGGGCCGCCTTGCCGAGCCGGGTGCGCCGGAGGAAGAAGACGAGGAAACCGAGGAAGGCCAGGGCCAGGGCGGGAAAGACGAAGTCGTAAATCCCGAAGCTCGCGGAACCTACCGTGGCGCTGGCGGTCACGTAATCGAGGGAAAGCTTCCTCGGCTGGCTCGTGGCCACGAGGTTGACGGTCTCGCTCAGCACCATCGCCACGCCGAAGGTGAGGATGAGCTGGTTGAGCTCGGGGGCCTTCAGGGTGTGGCGGATCGTGAGGTTGAAAAGCCCCCAGCCGAAGGCGAACATGACGATCCCGGTGGGGATCGAGGCGACCAGCGGGTCGAGGCCCAGGGAGGTCGCGAGGAAATAGGTAAGGTAGGCGGCCACCATCATGGTCTCGCCGTGGGCGAGGTTCACGATGTGCACCACCCCGAGGATCAGCGCCATGGGAATCGCGATGGCCGCGTATATTCCCGCCCGCTGCACTCCGTACACCAGGGCGGTGGGCTTAAGTATCGCTATGGCGGCGACGGCGGCGAGGGCCATGAGGGCCCCGACGATCCGTACCAGCGTCGATCGTTTCATAAAAGGTTCTCCAAATTAGCGAAGGAAATCTTTTTAAGGACGCGCCTCGCCGGGGGACGCGCGCCCGGTTGCCTGGCCGGCCCGGCGCGAAGGCGCCGGGCCGGGGACGCCGCGCGCCCGGGCAGCCCGGGCCGGCCCCGCTTTCGCGGGGACGGCGGGGCGAAAGGCGTTACCGCGCGTTCCAGGGCTTGAAGGGGAACTCCGGCGCGGCGGTGGCCAGGTTCAGGGGCCACAGGACCTGCTGGACGCCGTTCTGCCACTGCAGGATCTTCTGCCCGCGGATGCCCTGGTTCGAGATAACCTTGGACGGGCCGAAGGTGATGGTCTCGCCGAGGGGCGAATCGTACTTCGTCTTCTTGAGCTCGGCGATGACCTTCGCCTGGTCGACCGTGCCGGCCTTCTTGACCGCGTCGGCGACGATCTCGATCGCCGAATAGCTCAAGGGGGCGAAGTAGGTCGCGGGCTCCTCGGAATACTTCGCCTTGTAGGCGTCGTAGAACTTCTTGCTCGCGGGGCTGATCGCGTTGAGGCTCGGGGCCCACATGCCGTAGAGGCTCACGCTCTCGGCGAGGGGGGAAGAGCCGAAGTTGGCGGGCCATCCGGGGGGCGCCCCGACGAAGAGGCCGGGGGTGAAGTCGATGGCCTTGGCCTGCTCGAGCATGGGGAGGGCGTCGGCGTCGTAGCCGGCCCAGAGGAAGATGTCCGGCTTGTAAGCCTTGGCCCGCTCGAGGACCGCGGTATAGTCGCCGCCGCCCTGGGCCGCGGACTTGAAGGCCTCGCCGTCGATCTGGGCGTTGGAGAACAGGGCCTTGGTGGCCGCGTAGGAGGCGGAGCCGAAGGCGCCTTCCTCATAGGCGAGGAAGATGCGGGCGGTCTTGATCTTGGGGTACTTCGCGGCGATTTCCGCCCAGCCCTTCACGTAGGACTCGCCCTGGTTGTAGTCCCAGGGATGCAGGTGGAAGTACCAGTCCTGGTTCGGTCCCATGGCCTCTTCGGCGAGATGGCTCGCCGCGCCGGTCCACATGGTAATTTTCTGGTACTGTTTCATGATGGGGATCTGGCCGAGATGGACGCCCGAGGCCATGCCGCCCACGAGGAAGTCGACGCGCTCGACGTTCACGAGGCGCTCGATCGCCGCGGCGCCCTTTTCCGGGTTGAGTTCGCTGTCGATGACGATAAGCTGGACCTGGCGGCCGAGAAGGCCGCCCGCGGCGTTGATCTGGTCGACCGCGAGCTGGGCGGCCTTGCTGCCCTGCTGTCCGGTAATGTCCCCGAGAGGCCACACCCCGCCGAACTTGATCGGTTGGCCGTCGGTCTTGCCGCCGGCGAAAATTCCCGTGAGGGAAACCATAAGACACATCGCGATACCAAGGATCTTACGATTCATACACGCTCCTCCTGTGAAAACTGAATCGGCTCTCATTTCTATTGCATTGTCACTCCGAATTTTCACCCTGTCAAGAAAAAAATGAGAATTGATTCACCCCTTATTTATCGATATGAGTCGCCCCTGCAGAGACTTTCGCCCGCGCCGGCTGCGCGAGGGGAAGTTCGACCCCCGCTGGGATATCTGCCTCGATCCCGGGTATTCCCTGCCGACGCCCCCTTCGATGCGCCCCGGTTCGCCCCGTCCACCGGCGGCTTCCGCCCCGAGGGACGACTGGGGGGCAGAGGGGTGTTATACTTTGCGGGTCGATATACCTAAAAAGGGGAAAACGATGGAAGAAAACAAAGCCAGGTCCGGGGAAAAGAGGATGGTCTCGCTGATCGCGGGTTCGCTTTGCCTCGCCTTCGGGTTCGCGTGGCTCGCCGACGTCGCGTTCGGTTTGGGCTATTTCGGGATGGACCGCATGTGGCCGCTTTTCGTGCTGGTGCCGGGGCTCGCCTTCGAGTATTACCATTACGGGGTCGCGAAAACCCCGGGCTTTCTCGTGCCCGGGGGCATACTCACCGTGCTCGGCGCGCTCTTTTTTTTCGAGACTTTCACGGGGTGGCGGTTTTCCGCCTACACCTGGCCGATTTACATTTTGGCTGTCATCGCAGGGCTCGCCCAGCTTTCCGCCGCCGTCGGAAACCCGAAGGGCCTTCTCGCGACCATCGCGATTTTGGGTTTCATCTTCGCGGTTTTCGCGATATCGATCGGCGGTTCGCTCCTGTTCCGGGTAATCCCCTACCGTATCGTCCTGCCCCTGGCGCTTATCGGGATAGGCG
>QKCE01000142.1 GCA_003245785.1 Spirochaetales bacterium
GGCCGCGAGGATGGCTATGGCGATTGCCGCGATCGTCGCAAGGATGGTGATGAAACCGCTTCTCGCCCGTGCCGCGGCGATCTTCTCGACCGAGGCGTTGAACTCGGACAGGTAGGACCCCGCGCCGACGATCCAGTCCCAGGGCGCGTAATACCCGATCCGCACGACCTTGACCCGGGCCTCGGTATCGCCCGGATTTATCCAGGGGTACAGTTCCTCGGCGATCTCGCCTTCCTTGAGGACGGTCGCCTTGTCGACGATCGCCCGGATAAAGGCCCGGCCCGTCGCGTCCTTCGCGTCGAGGATGTTTTCCCCGTCCCGCTTTCCGCCCTGGGAAACGATATAATTTCCCTTTGAATCGAGCACGTAGACGTAGCCCGTCGTCCCGACCTTGATGTTCATGATCCTCTGGCGAAGGGATTCCGAGCCCGACCTCGCGCCGGACTCGCGCTGCGTGGCGGCCATGTCGATCACGCCCTGCACGATATGGTCCAGGTCTGCGTAGGCCAGCGAAACGCTCTCCTGACCCGCGATCTTCTCCACCGCCGAAAGCTGCCAGTAGGCGACCAGGCCCATCCCGATGAGGGGAATGCCGGAAATCGCGCAGATGAGCAGGATTAAAGGAGTTCTCATGGATTTGAATCTCATAACCGGTTCCTCCTTACACGTTAATCTTAATGCAATCAGGGAAGATATGCTTTATAAGGGGGAAAATTGATTGGGGGGGGGCGATCTACCGACCGGTAGGTAGACGGACGCAATATCTACCGACCGGTAGGTAGAACAGAGAAAAATCTACCGACCGGTAGGTAGATCAGCAAGGAGGCAAGGTCGAGGCAGAACGTCCCTGCCGGGGCGAAAGTCCCGCGCCGCAGCCGCGGCAAGCGAGTCTCTCCTCTCGCGAGATATCTACCGACCGGTAGGTACAACGCAGGGCCGGAAAAGCGTTAGGGCGCCGGGAGGAAGCCCAACCCCCGGAGATACCCGGCGCTGGTCGCCAGGGCCGCCCAGGGGTCGCGGGCGTTTTGCTCGATCGCGGCGTATTCCACCCCCGCTTCCGCGCAGGCGGAAAGTATGCCGGGGAAATCCAGGTTTCCCTCGCCCAGGGCGGCATCCCGGATTCCCGGCCCCCAGAAAGGGCCTTTCAGGGCGAAGTCTCGAAGGTGCACTCCTTTAACGAGCCCCTTATGTTGGAGGATGAAAGATGCCGGGTCGAGACCGCTTCGCTGAAGCCAGTAGGTATCGAAGACGAAGCGCACCGCTTCCGGGTCGAATCGCTCCCGAAGAATCGAAAAGGCCGTTCGTCCTCCCGGCAGGGGCAGGAATTCGAAATTGTGGTGATGGTAAAGAAGGTTTACTCCCTTTCCCGCGAGGACGCGCCCGAGTCGGTTGAGCCGCTCCGCGTAAGCGTCGAGGGCCGCCTCGCCCCGGCGCAGGGCTTCGAGGGAAATGACCGAGACCGAGCAATACCGGGAGTCGAGAATCCGGTGAAGCTCCGCGGTCAAGCCGGGGTCCGCCTCGATTTCCTTCAGCTTCATCTGGGTGCTGAAAACCGAGAGCCCCGCGTCCGACGCGGCTTCGCCGAATGCCCGGAGGTATCCGGCCGTGAAAGGGACGCGGGCAAGCTCGAGGTCGCGGATGCCGAGTTCCCGCACCTTCGCCAGGGCGGCGCGAAGGCGGGCCGTGTTTTTCAGTTCCTTACGGATCGTGAAGGTCTGGAGCGATACGCGCGGCGCCTTGCTCATGAGTCCAACCCAGATTTGTCGTATTCCAGACCCGCGAAGATGAGTGCCGCGATACCGTAGGACCAGTCGAAGGAACGCTGAAGTTTGTATTGGGCCTTGTACCCGAAGGCGGGAACCAGGGGCATCGGGATGGTCGGTCCGCTGATGTGATCCATTGAGGGCCTGCCGTCCCGGGTTTCCAGGTCGTCCACCACCGCGCGCAGGGCCCTGTCCGCGCGCTCCGCGAAGCGGCCGTCCAGGTAGCCTTCCCGTACCCCCCGCAGCCAGCCAGAGGCGATGAGGGCGGTGGCGCTGCTTTCCCTGTCGGTGGTGCCGGGCCGGTTGAGCACGCTCTCGAAGTAGCCGTCGGGACGCTGATACCTTGCGAGGGCCTCGCTCACCTCCCGGAACATGACCATGCAGTCCGCGCGCTCCGGGCCGTCGGGGAGGTTCCCGATTAGCATGGGCAGGGCCGCGATGACCCAGCCGTTTCCCCGCCCCCAGTAAAGCTTTCGCGGGTACTGACGGCGCATCCCGGTCCAGTAGCTGTGGACGAAGAGCTTGTCCTCCGGGTCCTGCAGGTATTTCCGGAACAGGGCCGGCTGGCTTTTCGCGAAGTCCATGAGCCAGGGTTCCCCCCGTTCGCGGGCGTAGAGGCTCGTGAACACCCCGTACATCATGATCGAGTCCACCCAGACGCTCTTCGGATAGAGCCTTCCCTCGAGGGAATGGCCCAGGTGGTTCGGCATGTTGCCGATGATCTTTTTCGAGTTCCTGATGTAGTCGAGACCCCTCTCCGTGGTCTTCTCGTACCCCTGGCCGGGGAACTTCTTCTGGAGATAGTAGGTCGCGAGGGTCGGGGCCAGGGTGTCGGACTGGTCCACCCGGCAACCCATCGCGATGTGACGGTCCGCGTACGCCTGTATGTACCCGACGTAGCGATCCTCCCCGAGATGGTCGTTCAAAAGCCCCAGGGCGTGCATGAGGAGCGCCTCTCCCCACATCCAGGGGATTTTGTCGTAAGGCAGGATCCCCGGCACCGCGTCGGCGAGGGCGACGATCCTCGAAAAGTAGTCTTTCAAAATTCCCTCCTGAGGGCGTAAAAGTCGAGAAGGAGCGAGTCCCCGCCGAACTCGAAGCGGATCGCGGGGCTCTTTCTCGGGGTGCGGGAATACCGGGAATCGAAGCGGCCGTATTCAAGGTTGCTCACCGTGCCGTCCACGGTAAAGGCTCCCCTGTAGGCGAGGCTCAGGTTACGGTAGGAAAGCTTCCCGTCGGCGTAACTCACCGGCGCGGCGCGGATCGCCGACTTGAACGAGGCGAAGTCGGCGTAGTCCCGGGCATTGGCGGCCTCGGTGACCCACCAGGTTTCCCTCCCCTCCTGAATGAGATCGTATTCGTCGGTGAGCTTCATCTTTTCGTCGTAGGCAGTTCCCGCGAAGGGCTTGTAGCGGAGCCCGTTCTTGCCGACGAGGGCGACGAAAACATCCCCGAAGCGGGCGAAGGCGTAGTTCCCCTCGACGGAAATCTCGTCGGCGTACTGGCTCGGGAAATAGGCGTGGGTGTAGGGGTTGATCTTCCGCGCGAGGCCCGCGAGCTTGCCCAGGGCGTTCACCTTCTCGGGGAGGACCCAGAGGCTCAGGTTCACGTTCTTTTCCTGGACCGTATGGGGATGGTATCCGTTCCCGACCCAGTAGTTCGGCGAATTGCCAAGGGCCCCGTCGGGTTTCAGCGACGCGGCGGGGTTTTGCAGGAAGATATTGACGTCGTTGTTCACCGTTAGGGAAAAGAGGCTCTGCTGGTCCCCGGGCATGCCGGGGTGGTACGCCTGGGCGGTGGACATGGCGAAGTCGGGGGTGCGGTACATGTAGGTATTTGCCCGCTGTATGGCGACCCCGTCGTGCATGGGCTCGAGGAGGCGGGACACCGCGGGCAACAGGCCGAAGGCCTTGAGAAAGCCGATGTCGACGATCCTCAGGTCGTAAAGGAATTCGTTGGTGAAGAGGTCCCGCTTGTGGGCGTAGCGAACCGTGTTCGCGATCACCTCGGGGTTCGTGAAGGCCTCGCTCGCGAACTGCATCATGACCTGCCGGTCCTCGAGGCCGACCAGGTTCTCGGTCCCGTATTCCGCGAGGTCCACCCCGTTGCTTGCCCGGATTACGTTGGCGTCCGCCTGGTCATAGCCGATTTTCCGGAGCACCTCGGGAATGCGATAGTTTTTCAGGTACTTGAAGTTGGCGTCCATGCCCCGTACCTCCTTTACCTGGAGGTAGCGGTTGTAGTCGGGCCAGATGAGCGAGACGACTTCCTTCATGGAACCGTTCCGCCCGCTCATCTTGGCGCCCTCGTACATTCGCCCCGAGTTGGCGGTAAAGGTGCCCTTGAAGTTTTGGGTCGCCAGGTCGTACACGAGCAGGTCCATTACCATGGAGGCCTTTACCCGGACCTCCTCGTCGGGCGCGAAATCGATGAGCACCGCGAGGGGCGCGATATCTTCCACGTAATAGGTGGAGGAATACCACTCGGTGAAGCCGTAGAGGAAGCGCTGTTCGAGCCATGTCAAGACGCGCCTTTTCCCCAATTCGGCGTGCTCCCGGCCGGAAACGCCCAGGGCCGAGAAGGGCTCGTCGGCATAGAAGTTCCCGAGCAGGTACTCCCCGGACGAAAACAGGAGCTGATGGTTTTCCGACCAGTAACACATGGAATCGGAGCCGCCCTGGTCCATCCAGTACTTGAAGCCCGTGACCGTCTCCTTCATCGCGTCGGCGACCGCGGGGGGCAATTCGGACTCGTGGCCGTACAGGATTCTGATGATGGAGGGAAGGCGGAAGTCCGCGGTGTCGTAGCGACCGCGGAGGTATTCGAGGGTATCACCTATTCGCGAATAATCCGGCGCCTCCCCCTCCTCGAGGGCGATCATGATATCGTCTATCGGGTTCTTGAACGCCTTGGCCTTCGCGTCCACGGCGGTGGTTCGCTTGATTCCCGTCGCGCGGACGACGTCGACGCCGATCCAGAGGAGGGTCGCGACCAGGAGAATAGGGACGAGCCAAAGCAAGGCCTTCGGGGAAAGCCTCATACCAGGGCCGCCTTGAGCTCTGCCTCTTCCCGCGCGAGGGCGTCATCCTTGCCGGACGTCTCCGGGTATTCCCGCGCGCGATCCTCCGCCGTACGGGCGGTTTCGGCCCCATCCCGCGCCTTGTACAATTCCAGGAGCCGGGCATGAAGCTTCGGCGTGAGGGGGAAGCGGGAGGCGATGGCGATCGCGAGAAGCAGGAGGACCGCGGGAAGGGCGAACACGATGACGCGAAGGCCCATGATGAAACTCCGCGGTTGGCTCAAGGTTTTCACGGACTTCATGGTGGAGGTGTCCGGGAAATCGTAGGCCCCGGTAATTTTCCGCCCCGCCTCGATCACGATCGAGGGCCGCGTCTCGCCCGGGGGAAGAAGCTCGAGGACGCCGTCGCCTCGCCTCGCCGCCATGTCGGTTCCGTTCGCGAATCTCACGGTCCCGAGGTCCCGGGACACGAAAATATCGGGGACACCGTCCTTCCCGAGGTCGATCACGGTCTCGTCCGCCCGGTTCACCCACACGGCGGCGTTTTGCGGCACGATCGCGTCGCCCGGGAGCACGTAGCCGGAGAACTGGAGCATGAGGCCCACGACCCAAATGCCGATGGCGGAGGAAAACTTGCGCAGGAAGGTCATGAAGCCCGCGAAGGCGCCGCTCCGACGCTCGCCGAAGGCGAGGACGGACACGTCGGTCACGTCGGGGAACATGACCCAGGGCATGACGATACAGGCGATGAGCCCGAGACCCACCACGGCCGCGATCACGAACACGTAGGCGACGGGCCAGGATTCCCGATAGAACCCGAGGGCGAGGGCGCCGACGATGAAGATCGCCGCGCCGATCATGTAGGTCTTCGCCTTGCTTATCCGCTCGGCAAGGAGTACCGCCGGGGCGAGGGCCACGATCTGGGTGATGAGCATGGTGCCGAGGACGAGCTCGAGAAGGTCCTCCCGGCCGATGAGGTAGGTCATGTAATAGGTGAAGATGGCGCTCACCACGTCCATCACGAAGAAGGCGAGAAGGTACATGCCGATGAGGGACCGATAGGACCGGACCGAAATCGGGGACACCGCTTCCTTCAGGCTGAAACGCGTCCTTTCCTCGGGGACCGGGGTACGCTCCCGGCACCAGAGGAAGATGCCGAGGTAGGGAATCGCGTAAAAGATTCCGAAGAGAAGGCCCATCATCCGGTAGCCGGTTTTCTCCGGGAAGAGGGAGACGATGACCATGGGGAGGACGGCGCCGAGGAGGGACGAGGTTTGGGAGAAAAAGAGCCGCGCCCCGTTCACCCTGCCCCGCTCCTTCACGTCGACGCTGATCTCGCTCGAGAAAGCCGTGTAGGGCACGGCGACTATGGTAGACACGGTGGAAAAGAAAAGGTAGCTGAAGGCGACGAAGGCGAACTTCGCCGCCTGGCCCGAAAAGTCCGGCGCGGACCAGAGGGTGACGAAGGCGACGATGATCAGGAAAAAGCCCGCGAGCATGTAGGGCCGCCTCCGGCCGAATCGAGTCCGCGTGCCGTCGCTGATGCTGCCCATCATGGGATCGCTCACCGCGTCCCACACCTTCGAAATGAGGATGACCGTACCCGCGAGCACGGGATTGATCCTTACCACGTCCGTCAAAAAACGGAGGTAAAAAAAGGCGATGACGAGCTGGGCGCCGCCGCCGAAGAGGTCTCCCGCCGCGAAGGTAGCCATTTCCCGGAATTTCATTTTTCCTTCCGACATCTCAATTCTCCTCGATCCGTATCATGTTGTGAAAATCCAGGGTCAGCTTCCTGCCCTTATGGTTGAACTCAAGTTTTTCGTCGCCCCGCCGGAAGTCGCCGTAAGGAGACTCCAGCCGGCGGTAATCCGTGTCCGCCCTGACGCCGTCGACCGTCGCGCCCTTCCCGTAACGGAGCGCGATATTCCGGTACCGGAGGGTCTTCCCGTCGAAGGAAAGGGGGAGCGCGCGGATCCGTTCCGCGAATTCCGCGAGGCTCCCGTCCCCCGCGGAAAGCTCGCAGGCCCACCAGGTCACGCGGCCCCGCTGGATAAGTTCCGACGGGTCTTCCGGGTTGGGCTCCAGGGGATTTCCCCCGACGAGGGCGACCTTGACGGGTCCCGAGCGCCCGAAGGCGAAGCGACCCTCGACGAAGGCCTCGTCGAAGGCGGGAACGGGGAAATGGGCGTGGGTAAAGCCGACCCGCGCCCGCTCCATGAATCCCTTCCGGCCCCGGGTATCGTATATGGCAAGAACGACGTTTTCGTTCTGGAACGCGTGAGGCATGACGCCGTTCCCGACCCAATAGGAGGGCGAGAAATTCCGCGCGTTGTCGTCGTAAAAAGGGGCCCCGGGATGGGTCGTGAACACCGAAATCCGCTCGTTTATCGTGGCCTGCCAAATATGCTGCTGGTCGCCGAAGGCACCGGGGTGATGCGACTGGGCCGTGGAGAGGATGAAATCCCGCGTCCGGTAGGCATAAGTATTCGCCCTTTGGATCGCGACCCCGTCCTGCACGGGGTTGAGAATTCGGGAAACCAGGGGCAGAAGAAAACCGAGGCCGGGAATATCGAGCATGGAGAAATCCTTCAGGAAGGCGTTGGCCTTCATGTTGTAGGCCCGGAACATGCGCAGGGTGCGCCGGATAACCTCGGGGTTCGTAAAGGCTTCCATGGCCCATTGGATATACCCCGCGGTCTCTTCGCCCTTTTCCCGCGCGAGGGCCTTCACTTCGCCGAGCTCGTGGCCCATGGAGGTTTTCACGATCGCGGTCGATCCGTCCCCCGCGATTTCCTTCAGTATTTCGGGAACTTGATAGTTTCTGCAGAGGAAGAGGCTCGAGGAGATGCGCGTATAGTCGAACTCCTTCACGTACCGCGGGCCGAAGAGGAACTCCACGATTTCCAGGGTATCCTGCGAGAGGGGATTCCTTTTTTGTTCCTCGTAGCAGCGCCCGCTCGTGACGGAGAAAAGCCCTTTGTGGGCGTGCATGGCCATGTCCGCGACGAAAAGGTCGAGGACGATGGTCGCCTTGGCCGCGAGGGCCTTTTCCGCGAAATCGATAAGCAGGCACAGGGGAGGAATGTCTTCCTCATAGTAGGTGTTCGAATGCCACTCGATGAAACCGTGCTCGAAGCGGTGCAAGAGCCAGGCCTCGATTCGGGGCAGGAACCGCTTCTCCAGCTCCGCGCCGGTCAGGCCGGAGTTCGTAAAGCGACGGTCGGGAAAGAGGCGGCCCGCGAGGTAGGCGCAGGTAAAGAAAAGAATCTGGTGGTTCTCGGACCAATAGCACATCGAGTCGTCGCCCGGCTCGTCCATCCAGTACTTGAAAGAAAGTACGGTACGCTCCTGGCGCGCGAGGGTCTCGGGCGTAAGGAGGCCGCGGTACGAGTAGAGGACCCTCAGGACCGTGACCATGCGGAAATCGGCGCAGTCCAGGCGGTAGTCGATAAAGTCGCAAAGCTCATGTATGGGGGATTCGTCTATCCTCTTTCCTTCGTCCAGGTCCTTTATGGCCTTGAAGGATTTGGCTCCCATCTTGATGGACATGGGAATGTCGGTGTTCATGCTGGTCTCCGGGGGATTATACCACGGATATGCGGGGCGCGCGGGGAAATCGGCGAGACCTAATTCACGGTACCCGGATATGCGCAGGGAACCCGGATGCCGTCCGGCTCGCGGTATTCACGCCCGCGGGTGGTTACGCGGAGACGAATCCAAGGGAACGGACAGTATGACGGGAAAGCCGCGAAGGAGCGGGAATAATTGCAGGAGGTTCGAAAAACGAAAAAGCCGCCGGGCATTCTCGTGCCCGACGGCTTTTCGCGTCAATTAATGAACGGCTTTTAACCGGATTAGTTTGAGGCGGGGGTTGCGGTCGCGTCGGTCGCGGCGGCGTCGGTGACGGCCGGGGCGGCATCGGTAACGGCGGTGGTGTCGGTCACGGCGGCTTCGGCCGGGGCAGCGACGGTGGTCTCAACGGTAACGGCTTCTTTCTTGGCGCACGCGGTAGCAGCGAGCGAGAGCGCGCAAACGACGATGGACACGGTGAGCAACTTTGAGTGCTTCATAAGAAAAAAATCTCCTTGGATTCCATCCGGAATCTGGGAAGATATTGCGCCTCACATCATAAATAGTCAATATATGCGAGATATTTCACAATATCAGCTTTATACTTCACCATAACGAATTTATATACACCATACTCAACTGCATGGCAATGCTATCGAAATAAGGCCCTAATTATCACCTCATGCGAATTATTCAAAGCCATAATGAAATAAATGACCCTTCCGGTTCCTCGGAAAGTCGAGCCTTAATGTCGCAAAGGGCGATAAATGGCAAATCGCGTTTACCTATGGCATTTTCTCGAGGCGCGAGGTTCGCCGTTTACCTTCTCAGAAACCGAAGAAGGGGTAGCGGAAAACGAAAAAGCCCTCGTCCCCCGGAGGGGGACGAGGGCTTTTTTGGTTGGAGCGAGGGGAAGGCTTTCCCCTCCTATAAGATCACTTCACCGCCAGGGTGATTTTGCCGGCGTAGGTACCGGCGGCGACGG
>QKCE01000312.1 GCA_003245785.1 Spirochaetales bacterium
AGATGATATCCTTGAAGTTGCTTATGGTATCGATGCAGAAAAGCTTTCCCATCATTCGGCTCCTTTGATTTTTCGGATCAGCGCCCCGAAAAGGCGCGAGACCTTGATCTTTTCGGCGTTTTCCGGCGAAAGGACCTGCGTGACGATCACGTAGGCGATTACGACGCAGAACACGACCGAGATCGGGCTGTTGGTGAAGAAAAACGCGGGGTTCCCGTGGTTCACGATAAGCGCCCGGCGGAAGTTCTCGTCGATCATCGTGCCCAGGATCATCCCGAGCACTATCGGGGCGGCGGAATACTTCATTTTGTCGAGGAAGTACCCCACGAGGCCGAACGCGATCACGACGAGTATGTCGAAGGGCTTCAGGTTAAGCGCGAAGGCCCCGACGATCGAGAGAACCGAAATGATCGGCATCAGGTACACGCTCGGCACCTTCAGGATCTTCGTCATCGGCTTCGCGAGTACCATGCCCACGACCCACAGGGCGATTACCGCCGCGAGGATGAGGGCCGCGATATAGAAGATAAACCGCGGGGAATCCACCATGATCATGGGACCCGGCCGGATGTTGTGGATCATGAAGGCGCCGAGCAATACGGCGGCCGGCGGGCTGCCCGGCACCGCGAGGGTGAGCAGCGGGATCGTGGCGCCGCCGATGGCCGCGTTGTTCGAGACTTCCGGCGCGATGATCGCCTCGTAGCACTCGCCGCTCCCCCAGGTTTCCTTTTTCTTCGAGGTTTTTCGGGCGCTATCGTAGCCTATCCAGGCGGCGACGTCTTCGCCGACGCCGGGCAGCGCGCCCACGCCCACGCCGATAAGCGAGGAACGCACTATGAGCGGTATGTTTTTCAGCGCCACCAGGAAGGAATTCGGTTCTTTCGCCAATTGCGACTTGCCTTCCTGCGCGTAGGTTTCGGTCGAAAGGGATATATCTTCTGGTTTTTTCGCCAAGGCCTTTATAACCTCGGGAATCGCGTAAAACCCGATCATCGCCGGGATGAGCGCGATACCGCCCGAGAGGTTAATGTTCCCGAAGTCGAAGCGCGGGGCGCCGGAAATCACGTCGTAGCCCACGAAGGAAATGGCGAGCCCGATCAGTCCCCCTATCCAACCCTTCAGGGAAATGTCGCTCGTGACGATGCTGCCGCACATGAGCACGCCGAATGCGGCGAGAAGAAAATATTCCACCGCGCTGAAACTGAGCGCGATTTTCGACAGTTGCGGGGCGATCAGCGCGAGGGCGAGGACCCCGATAAGCGTGCCGATGATCGAGGCGGACCGGGTCACCCGGATCGCGAGCGCCGCCCGTCCCCTTTTCGCGAAAAGGTTCCCCTCGATCGCCGTCGCCGCGGCCGACGCGGTTCCCGGGATATTGAGGAGGATAGCGGAAATCGAGCCGCCGTAAATGCCCCCGACGTATATACCCATCAGGATGGCGAAGGTATACCCGACCGGCATTTTATAGGTAAGGCCGGTAAGCAGCGCGATGCCCATCGTGGCGGTAAGGCCCGGCAGGGCGCCGATAATCGTCCCAAGGGCGGTCGCGGCGAACAACACGATCACGACGCCCGGATCGAGCAGAATTTTTACGAATTCCTGAACGAGGTAAATGATATCCATTACATGCTCCTTGCGCCCGTCACGGCAGCGGTATCTGGGCGAGGGTCCCGAAGGTCCACGTTATCGCGAGGGCCGACGAGATCGATACGATGATCGAAACCGCGAGGTGCCCCTTTTTCCTGCCGCCGAACGAAAGCATCATCGCCAGGAGGTACGCTACGGTCGCGACGAAGAACGGGAAGCCCCGAAACCGGGGAAACACGTTGAGGTATCGCCTCGATAGCGGTATGAAAGCGAACGCATACGCGCAAAGCAGGGCAGCGATTATCAGGAAACTCCTCATTTCGCGGTTGGCGAGAAGGGCCCTGAGCCGGGAGACGCCGATAAAGTCGAACCGCGCCCCGTTGCCCCGGGCGATATGAAAGAGCGCCAGCGCGCAGGCCAGAAGGAGGGCGCCCACCAGGAAGGGAAGAAGCGCGGGCGATTCATACCACCGGGTCAGGGTATCCTTCAGGGCTTCGGCGGGGACGTTTTCCCATTTCCGCCCGAAGGGGTTGAAGAAGATCTTCACCGCCTCGATCATATAGCCGATCGAGGCGATTACGAGGACGACGCTGAACGCGAGGTCGGCGCGCCTTAAGGTAGTCTTTTCCATTACGAACCATCCATAATTAAGGGAAAAAGCGGGCCGGCCGACCCTTGAGGAATGGCCGGCCCGGGGGGGGCTAGATCAGGGGCGGGGGATTCCGCGCTCCGCGGGGGAGAAGGTGGTCTTGCCGAGGTCGCCGAGTATCCAGCAAAGGTTGGACTCGGATTTCTGGGCCATGGCCTTCGACTCCGCGCCGGTCTTGTTGAAAATAACCGCGCACTGATCGACGGCGAACTGCTTCATATCCGGGCTGTTCATGGTCGCCTGGAAGGCGGCGGTGAGCTTGGCCTTGACCGGGGCGGGGGTGTCCGCAGGCACCATAAACCCGAGCCACTGCTGGAGAGGCAGGTATTTCGCGATGGAGGGAATCGACTTCGTGACCGCCGGAATCTCGATCGGGGACGCGCCGCCGGTGAAGGTATAGGATTCGGTCGACATATGGGCGATCGGGACGAGCTGTCCGGAACGGATATAGTCCTTCACTTCGCCCGCCGAGGCGACCACGAGATCGGCGTCCACGCCGCCTACGCAGGCGAGGATCGCGGGGCCCGAACCGGAGTAGGAAACCCAGGTGAACGGCCAGTTACCGTACGCCTTGTCGGACACGAGGCTGGCCAGGGCAAACCACAGGCCGCCGGTGGTTCCGGCGATCTTAAGCTGGGCCTTATCGCCGTAAGCCGCGAGTTTATCGAGAGAGCCGATATCGAGATCGGCCGCCTTTTTGGCGTTCACGCAAAGCAGCCCAGGGGATCCGCCGGCGATGAAGTACTCCCAGTCCTTCGCGGTCTGGGTAATCGGGGTGGTGACGGGAATCGTAAGCGGGGTCTCGGAAGTCGCCGCGAGCACGTATCCGTCGTGGGCCGAGGTCCATACCTGCTGGGTGCCGATCGATCCCGCGCTGCCGCCGGTCACGTTGGTCGGGGTGACGTTAACCTTCAATTCCCTGGACATGCCTTCCATTACCTTGCGGGCCCATACGTCCGTTCCGCCGCCCTGCCCGAACGGGATAATGCATGTTATGTCGCGCTCGGGATAAGCCGCCTCGGCCTTGCCGCCGGCGAAAGCCGCGGAAACCGACGCCGCGGCGATTATGGCGATAGCCGCCATCTTTACAAACCTCTTCATTCTCTTCCTCCTTAGGAAATATCACGACGGGAAGCCGGGCCCGAACCCCCCGCATAGACCTTGTTGCCGGGACCTCAGTCCCGCGTTTCCGATTGAAGGTTCTTTTTCCAACTCGTCAGGGAGTCGGAAACGACCTTCGCCACCGCGCTCTCGTCGCGGTTCCTGATGCAATCGAGCATCGCCTGGTGGTATACGTCCGCCAGGGCGAAATTTTCCTCGGTTTCGATATTCTTCTCGATGGAATGGACGAACAGCTGGTACACGCCCCGGATAATGCGTCGGAGAAATACGTTATCCATTATCTCGATAAGTTTCGTGTGGAACTCGTAGTCCAGGCGCGCCGCGTTTTTATAGTCCCGCGTGCGGATGCATTCGCGGAATTCGTCGATATTCGACTGAAGCCGATCAAGGTCGTCCCCGGTCGCCTTCGAGATCGCCATCCTCACGATGACCTGGTCGAAAGTCTCGCGAAGCTCGACGAGCTCCCTGCTGGTGCTCAGGTCGAAAATCATCCCGTACACCAGCGTATCGAGGGCGCTCGGGTTCATTTGTCCGCAAACGTAGGTGCCGTCGCCGCGCTTGATCTCGAGTATGCCCATACTCACGAGGGTCTTGACCGCCTCGCGGAGGGAATTGCGGGATACCCGGAGCTCTTCCATTAATTCATATTCGCTCGGAAGCTTGGTCCCGATCGGAAACCTTCCCGATGCCACTGAATGAATCATCGATTCCACGATCTGGTCCACGATGGTCTTCCTGGTGATTCCTAGGTTGTTCTGCAATGGGAGCCCCTCCGTTCGTACGATTATTCCCGTATAGTAACCCCTAAACGGCGAAATCTACTATGGTCCTCGATTCAACGGCGTCCTGCACGAACGCCTTAACCTTCAGGTGCTCGGGATGGTTGGTATAGGAGACGATATCCGCATCGTCCCGATACACGACGCTTAGGCCGACCTGGTGATCCCCGTCCGGGTTCACGTTGAGCCCGCACTGGAGGTCGACGAGGAAGGGAAGCGCGCCGCGCAGGCCGCGAAACATCGAAACGAGCCGCGCGGCGTTTTCCGCGGGAGACCCCTCCCGGGAGGCGCTCATCTTGAATACCACGATTCTCCGGATCATCCCTGCCCCTCCTTACGGGTTTACCACGTTGGACGGCTTCCCGCCCGCGAAGTTTCTCAGGTTCTCGGCCGCGATGGCCATGAGACGGGCTCGGGACTCTTTCGGGGCCCACGCGATATGGGGCGTTATAAGGCAATTCCGGCTCTTGAGCAGCGGGTTGCCCCCGAGAATCGGTTCCGTTGACACCACGTCGAGAGCCGCCCAGGCGACCTTGCCGGACGCGAG
Source organism: Spirochaetales bacterium (assembly GCA_003245785.1). Lineage (GTDB taxonomy): Bacteria > Spirochaetota > Spirochaetia > Treponematales > Treponemataceae > Teretinema. The sequence continues at coordinate 4,685 of QKCE01000312.1, forward strand.
CGCCGCGGCGAGGTCGTCTTCCACGACCAAAGGCCCGCGGGAGGTGTTGACGAGGATCACGCCGTCCTTCATCTTCGCGATCGAACCGGCATTGATCATGCCCCGGGTAGAGTCGAAAAGCGGGCAATGGAGGCTGATCACGTCGGACTCGGCGTAGAGCTCGTCGAGTCCGACGAGACGCACCCCGTCGCCCTCGAGAGCCTTATTGGGGTATTCGTCGAACGCGAGCACTTTCATGCCGAACGCGCGGGCGATGCGCCCCGTTTCCTGGCCGATTCGGCCGTAACCGACTATACCCATCGTCTTGTCCTTAAGCTCGACCAGGGGATGGTTCCAGAAACAGAAATCGGGGCACCGCTCCCAATCGCCCGCCTTAACCGCCGCCGAATGCTCGCCGACGTGATGGCAAATTTCAAGAAGGAGCGCGAACACGAACTGGGCGACCGCGCTGGTGCCGTAGGTTGGAATATTGCTGACCGGAATGCCCCGTTCCTTCGCGGCGGCGACGTCCACTACGTTGTAGCCGGTAGCGAGCACGCCGATGAACCTGAGATTCGGGCACGCGGCGATAGTATCGCGATCCAATACGGTTTTATTGGTGAAAACCACCTCGGCGGAACCGATCCTTTTTACCGTATCCTTGGATTCAGTTCGGTCATACACGGTCACGGAACCCAGTTCCTCGAATTCCTTCCACGAAAGATCCCCTGGATTCAGGGTATAACCGTCAAGAACAACAATGTTCATAATTTCTATACTCCTTGCTAGACATCCTACGTCCGACGTCCTATAATCGCATTGTAACACACAATATTCATCTGTCAAGCGGCAGTGCAAAACTTTTTCGTCGTTTTACCTCATTTTTGCGCAACCGGATAAAGGAGATCTACGACTGTCGCGACAAAATCGGGGATTCCTCATGGAAAGACATCGCTCAATTTTCGTCTCCACCACTTTAAAAATCGTGATCACGACATCCATTATTTCCCTCGCCATCTTGGTGTCCATGGCCCTGCAGATTACGGCGGTCTTCGAATCGATCTCGGCCTCCAACGAGACCCTCGCCCGAAGCCATGCAGAGCGGATCGGAACGATGGTCAGGGAGCTGGCGGATTACGTAGGGTCCCTCCGCGCGGCGGCGGCGCTTCGCGCGTCCTCGCCCGAGGAAAGAAAGGCCGCGCTCAAGGCGTTATACGACCGTAGTCCCCGGGACATCAACGAAATCTTCGTCGCCCGCGACGGCCGCGCCGCCGACGGCAACGGAAGGGTATACGGGTTTGTCCCCGCGGATTACCTAACGGAGGACTCGGAAATCGGTAACGGCCTGTTCATAACCCGGGCATACGTACCGGAAGGCAGAACGTATCCCGTCGTATCGATACTCGCCCCGATCGACCGGGAGGAAACCGGTTTGGGTTACGTGGGCGCGGAGATAAAAACCGAGGCCTTATCCCGAATCTGCAACGGAATCGGTTTCGGCGAGACCGGGCTGGTATTCCTCGCCGAGGGCTCCGGGATCGTGCTCGCGTCGCCTAACGGGGCCGACGTCCTCGCGTTCAATCTCGCGAGGGCAGACGAGGAACGGCGCTTCGAGGGGCTGTCCGATATCGCGTCTACCGCGAACGCGTCCGGCGAAAGGAAAGTCCCCGGACGCTATTCCGACGGCGAGGGCATTCCCAGGGTCGCGTTTACCGCGCGGGTGCCGGAAACGCCCGGGTGGGTCCTTTACATGACTGTCCGGGCGGCGGAATACTACCGAATGAGGACGCGGATTATCGCGATCCTCCTGGCAACGCTTACGGCGACGCCGGTCGTCATGACGATATTGAGCGCGTTGCTTTCCGGAAACATTACGCGCCCCATCCTCGAGACGAATTCCGCGTTCTCCAAGCTCGCGCTTGGCGACGCAGACCTGACCGCGCGCCTTAGAATCGCGCGAAAGGACGAAATGGGCCAACTATCCCGCTCCTTCAACAGCTTTCTCGATACGCTTCATTCGATCATTGTGAAATTGCGGGGCGAACAGGCTACCTTGACGGAGGCGACGCGGACCCTCGAACGCTCGTCCGAGGCGGTTTCCGCCCTGAACGAGGCGCTCACCCACCGGGTAATGGGGATAACGGAGCGCACCGGGGAGCAAAACGCCATTATGGCGGACGCGAACCGGTTTACAGCGCTGGTATCCGACGAAATCGAGGGACTCGGCATGCGCTCAGCCGATCAAGCGGCCAGCGCGGGAGAGGCCTCCGCCGCGGTAGAGCAAATGGTGCGTAGCATCGACTCGATCGCGCAGACGATGGACGGTATCGCCCGCAGCGCGGTAACGCTCGGCCAGAAAACCGTCGAGGGCACTGAGAGCCTCGCCCGGATGAACCGGCGCATCGGGGATATCGTGAACCGGTCCAGGGCCTTGGGGGAGATCACCTCCACGCTCGCGCGAATATCCTCAATGACGAATCTTCTTGCGATGAACGCGGCGATCGAGGCAGCGCACGCGGGCGACCACGGCGCGGGTTTCTCCGTAGTGGCGGGGGAGGTGCGCTCGCTGGCGGAGGAGTCCGCGTTAAAAACGAAGCGAATTTCACAGGAACTATCGCTATTCGCCGCGGAGATCGAGGAGATCGAAGTCGCATCCCGCTTCACGGAAACGGCCTTCGCCTCGATTTCAGATACCGTGGGCGAGACGGGAAAGCGAATCTCTGCGATCCACGGGGCCCTTGCGGAGCAACGGGAAGGCTCGAGGGAAATACTCGCTGCGTTGCGAATTTTGAACGAGACCAGCGAGGCCGTAAGACGCGGGGCCGCCTTGATCGGCGAGCGAAACGAGGAAATGAAGGCATCGATGGTTCGTCTGGAAAATTCCATCGGGCAGATCGCCGGCGGGGCGGGGGATCTGATGGAGGAAGCGAGGCGTGCGGAAAGCCAGACGAACGCGCTGGTCAATATCGCCGGAATGAACGCCGCCGCGGTGGAGCGGGTCGAGGGGCTCATCGGGAGATTCAAGGTATAAGTGCGAATGGGGGGGAAAGATGCTTAAGTTCGTAATTTCAACCGCGATCATCGCGGCGGGCCTCGCGGCGGGCATGGCCGCCCGAGGCATCACGGCGGGGCGCGCCTGCGAAGCGGAGAGAACGGGGGCCGTGATTTCGCTATTGCAGAGGAGCGCGCTCCTGATCGTCAATCCCTTCGTAACAGCCTGCGCGTTCTGGGGCCTTGAACGGAATACCCGTGGAATTGCCGCCCTTCCCGCCCTTGGCCTTTTGGCGCTCGCGACCGGCGGCGTCGCGGGGCTTGGGCTATCCGCCCTCCTGAAGCAGGGACCGAAACGCAGGGGGGCGACGCTCGTCTCCTCATCGTTCACGAATATCGGGAATTTCGGCGGATTGATCTGTTTCGTGTTTTTCGGCGAGGCGAGTTATGCCCTCGTCTCGCTGTATAAACTCTTCGAGGAAGCCTTTTACTATTTATTGGGGTATCCGGTGGCAAAATGGTACGGACTCCGCGCCAAACGGGGCGCCCTCGCCGGGGATGCGACGTCGGAGGGGGACGGGACAGCAAGAGGCGGCACGTTGAGAAGCTTGGCGCGAAACGCCGCCGCGATGGTCGGGGACCCCTATATCGCGGCGTACGTGGTCGCCATCGCGCTGGGACTCGCCATCCGAGGCTTGGGGATACCAAGGCCAGCGGCGATCCCGGCGTTGAATTCCGCGCTCATACCGCTTTCTTCGCTCATGCTCGTCGTTTCCGTGGGCTTTCGCATGCGAGTGGCCGCGATCAGGAAATATCGTACGGAATGCGTCGGCGTCGCCGGCATCAAGTTTCTCCTCGTTCCCGCGGTGGTGGTAGGCGTAGCGGCGCTAACGGGCCTCGATAAAACCGGGGAAGGACTCCCCTTCCGGGTCGTCGCGGTGCTTTCGGCGATGCCCCCGGCGTTCAACTCGCTCATACCCCCGGCGCTTTACGGGTTGGATACGGACCTCGCCAACTCCTGCTGGCTTTTTTGCACGGCGTCGCTGATCGTCGTGATTCCCGTCCTATCGCTCCTCGTGGGGAGATAATCCGTCCGTACGGCTAGCCCCGATAGCGGGATAGCCCTTATCCGCCAGGTCCCGCGCGTAGCCGAGCGCCGATTTGACAGGCATTTTTCCCGGGGCTATCCTTTTAGGTACATGCGGCAAAAGAATTTGTTTTCGAATATTCGAAAGTCCTTCGCCTTTCTGGCGTTCGCGGCCGTCGCCGCCCTGCCAAGCTTCCCCGAGAAAACGTCCCTTCGGGTCGTCTGCGACGTTTGGGTCCCGTACCGGATCGCTTCCGCCACGGCCCCGGACGTATGGTCGGGCATCGATTTTGACCTCCTGCGCGAATTGGCGCGCCGGCTTGATTTCGAGCTCGTCATCATGCACATTCCCTGGGCCCGAAGCCTCGGGATGATCGCCTCCGGCGATGCGGATTTGATGACGGGCGTCGCCTGGTCCGAGGAGCGCTCGAAACGGATGACCTACGTGCCCACGAGCTATAGTTCCGTCAAGCCCGTTTTATTCGCGCCCGCGAACCGGGGAGTAACCGTCAGGGCCTACGAAGACCTCGCCGGGAAGAAGATAGGGCAAACGGCTAACTCGGTGTACTTCGAGCCCTACAATTCCGATTCCTCCC
>QKCE01000223.1 GCA_003245785.1 Spirochaetales bacterium
ATAACGACAAATACGACGACCTGGGCTATTCCTCCGCCGTGCTCGCGGGCTGCAAGGCCGCGGGGTCCGCCGCCTTCACCGGCGACGGCGTAAAGGACGAGGTCTACGCCGGGTGCATCGGGGCGATAAAGGCCAACGGCGGCTTCGGAATCCCGACGATAAAGCCCTGGAACGAGGCGGAAGTCATCGCGAAGGCGAAGGCCGCGGAAGCGGCCGGCGCCTTCGCCTTCGCCATGGACATAGACGCGGCGGGCCTCGCGTTCCTCGCGGCCCAGGGAAAGCCCGTCTCCCCCATGCCGGTCGAGTCGCTCCGGCGCATCGCCGAATCCGTGGGCATTCCCTTCATCCTCAAGGGCGTAATGACCGCCGAGGGCGCGAAGAAGGCCCTCGAGGCGGGGGCGGCGGGCATCGTGGTTTCCAATCACGGCGGCCGCGTCCTGGACGAAACCCCCGCGACCATAGAGGTTCTCCCCGAAATCGCCGAGGCGGTCGGCGGGAAGCTCACGATCCTCATCGACGGCGGCTTCCGCTCGGGCCTGGACGCGTTCAAGGCCCTGGCCCTGGGCGCCGACGGGGTACTCATCGGCCGTCCCTTCGTCACCGCGGTGTACGGCGGCGGCGCGGAGGGCGCGGAACTCTACGTGCGCAAGATCGCGGCGGAACTCGCCGAGGCCATGCTCATGACCGGCGCCACGACCCTCGCGCAAATAGACCGGCGAAAGGTCTCGATCCCCGATCGCGCGGACTGACGTGCCATGTTCGACCTGCTGATCAACCTGGTGAACCAGGGGGGGATGATCGCGTTTTTCAGCTTCGTCTTCTCCAAGGTGAGGCTTTTCCGGAGAATTTCCTCGCAATCGCGCGTGTCCTTCCGGGACCGCGCGCTCGTCGTCCTCTTTTTCGCGGGAATCGGGATCGTCGGAACGTATACGGGGGTTCCCGTGCGCGGGGCCCTGGCGAATACCCGGGTCGTGGGCGTGTTCGTCGGCGGGCTTCTCGGCGGCCCGGTAGTGGGAATCCTCGCGGGGATCATCGCCGGGGTTCACCGCTGGGCCATCGATATCGGCGGGTTCACCGCGTTCTCGTGCATGCTCTCCACGGTGGTCGAGGGCATCCTGTCGGCCCTTCTCTGGAGAGCCTTCCAGAAAAGCGCGAACAAATGGCTTTTCGCCGCCCTCTTCGGCGCCGCCGCCGAGGTCGCGCAAATGTTCATAATCCTCCTCACCGCCCGGCCCTTCTCCGAGGCGGTGGAACTGGTGCGACTCATCGGCGTGCCCATGGTTGTCGGCAACGGGATCGCGATCGGCATGTTCATCGCGATCGCCAACTCGCTCTTCCGCGAAAAGGAGGCAATCGCGGCCCGGCACGCCCAGAAGGTCCTCAGGATCGCCCAGGAGAGCCTGCCCTTTTTCCGCAAGGGCTTCACCGAGGCCACCGCCCGGGAGACCGCGAAGATAATCCTCCATCAGCTGAACCTCGCGGCGGTGTCCTTCACGGGTACCGAGGCATGCCTGGTCCACGAGGGAATGGGCAGCGACCATCACTTTACCGGCCGGCCCCTGTCCCGGAGCCTGACCCGGCGCGCCCTCCGGGAAGAGCGGTTCCAGGTGGCCCGGGTCAAGTCGGATATCGACTGCGCCGACCCCGCGTGCCCCCTCAAGTCGGCGGTCATCGTGCCCCTCATCTCGGGGGACAAGACGATCGGGACGCTCAAGCTGTACCGGAGCCGGGAATACGCGATCACCCGGGTGGACGAGGAAGTTGCCGCCGGGCTCGCCTCCCTCTTTTCCCTTCAGCTGGAGATAAGCCGGCTCGAGGAACAGTCGCGCCTCCTCAATCGCGCGGAGCTCAAGGCCCTGCAGTCCCAGATCAACCCGCACTTCCTCTTCAACGCGCTCAATACGGTTTCCTCCTTCATTCGGACCAAGCCGGAGAAGGCGAGGGAACTCCTCCTCGACCTGAGCGACTATTACCGGTGCCGGCTCCACGAGCCGGACGCGTTCATTCCCCTCGCCCGGGAACTGGAGCATATCCGGACCTACCTGGAAATCGAGAAGGCCCGTTTCGACGACCGGCTCACCGTGCGGTATCCCGAGGGGGATATCCCCGCGATAACCGTGCCGCCCCTCATACTCCAGCCCCTCGTCGAGAACGCGGTGAAGCACGGGATCGGGAACAGCGTGAAGGGCGGCGTGGTGACCATCGCGGTGGAACGGAAAAAAGAGGGAACCCATATACGGGTCGAGGACGACGGCGTCGGCATGGAATCCCGGAAGGCGGCCGCGCTGCTCCACGAGGGCAAGTGCGCGAGCATCGGGCTCATGAACGTGCACAGCCGGCTGGTCAACGCCTACGGCCCGTCGGCGGGACTCAAGATCAGCAGCAAGAAAGACAGGGGGACTACCGTATGCATGACCATACCCTCCGCGTAGTCATCGCCGAGGACGAGGCCCCCGCCAGGGAAGAACTGCGCCATCTCCTCGAGCGGCGCGGCGGCGTGGAACTGGCGGGCATGGCGGGCGACGGGACCGTGGCCCTCGAGATGATCCGCCGCGAAAAGCCCGACGTAGTGCTCCTGGACGTGGAGATGCCGGGCCTGAGCGGGCTGGACGTGGCGAAGACCGTCCTCGACGAGCGCCTATCCCCCCGCATCATTTTCACCACCGCCTACGACCGCTTCGCCGTCGACGCCTTCGAGGTCGACGCGGTGGATTACCTTTTGAAGCCCGTCCGGCGGGAAAAGCTGGACCGCGCCCTGGACCGGGCGGGGGGAGAAATTTCCGCCTCCTCCAATAATCGCGGGAACTTCGCGGCCGGTCCCGCCGAGCCGGAGCCGCGGAGGGGCAGGGACGCGCCGTCGCGGTTTCTCTCGGTCTTCCGGGGCGAACGGATCATTCCCCTCAAGATCGCGTCCATCCATTTCGCCGAGGCGAGGGGCCGCTTCGTCTGGGTCACCACCGACGAGGGAGACTTCGAGACGTCCCTCAGCTTTCACGAGGCGGAAACCCGGCTCCCGGAGCCGGAATTCTTTTGCTGCCACCGTTCCTTCATCATCCGCCCGGAATCGGTGGAATCCATCGACCTCTGGGTAAACTGCAGTTACCGCCTGAAAATGCGCGGGTCCGACGTCCCCGTGCCCGTGAGCCGAAGCCGCAAGGAGGCGTTTCAGGCCCTCATGGGCCTGTGACGGAACCCGGGGCGCGGACCCCGGCCGTACCGTTCATGCGCGATTTTTTACCGTCCATGCCGGGCGCCCCACGCCGCCGCGGCGCCATGCCATGCTTCGCCGATAAATCACATCGGAGGAAAGTATGGTTAGTTTTCTCGGTTCTCTCGCCCTGCTCGTCGTCGGGTATCTCGTCTACGGCAAAATAGTGGACAAGATCTTCGGCGCCGACTCGTCCCGGCCCACGCCCGCGGTGCAGCTCAACGACGGGATCGATTACGTGCCCCTCAAGTGGTACAAGATCTACCTGATCCAGTTCCTCAACATCGCCGGCCTCGGCCCCATTTTCGGCGCCATCCTGGGCGCCCTCTACGGTCCCGCGGCCTTCCTCTGGATCGTCCTGGGCACCATTTTCGCGGGGGGCGTGCACGATTACTTCTCGGGCATGCTTTCCGTGCGCCATGACGGCAAGAGCGTCCCGGAGATCGTGGGCCTCTACCTGGGCGACAAGATGCGGATGGTCATGCGGGTGTTCTCCGTGATCCTCCTCGTGCTCGTGGGCACCGTCTTCATGGCAGGCCCCGCCGGGCTCCTCGCCAACCTCGGCTTTACCGGCGCCTTCGCCAACAAGTGGGTATGGCTCGCCATCATCCTGGTCTATTATTTCATCGCCACCGTGCTCCCCATCGACAAGCTGATCGGGCGGATATATCCCCTGTTCGGCGCGGTGCTCCTCTTTATGGCGGTCGGTATCGGCGGCGTGCTGATCTTCGGACGCATGGACATCCCCGAAATCCGGCTGGTCAACATGCATCCCGGCCATCTCCCCCTGTGGCCCATGCTGTTCATCACCATCGCCTGCGGCGCGATTTCCGGCTTCCACTCCACCCAGTCCCCCCTTATGGCGCGCTGCCTTCCCGACGAGAAATACGGCCGCAGGGTCTTCTACGGCGCCATGGTAGGCGAGGGCGTCGTCGCGCTCATCTGGGCCGCCGCCGCCATGACCTTCTTCCCGAACGGCATCGCCGGGCTTCAGGAAGTCGTGAAGGCCGGGGGCACCGGGCTCGTGGTCAACAAGATCTCCATCGGCATGCTCGGCTCGATCGGCGGATTGCTGGCAATCCTCGGCGTCATCGCCGCGCCCATCACCTCGGGCGACACGGCCTTCCGCTCGGTTCGCCTCACCATCGCCGACGCGGTCGGCATCAAGCAGGACAAGATCAAGAACCGCCTGCTCCTCGCCGTCCCGGTGTTCGCCATCGGCCTCGCCCTGAACTTCGTCGACTTCACCGTCATCTGGAGATACTTCGCCTGGTCGAACCAAACCCTGGCGACCATCGTGCTCTGGGCCGCCGCGATGTACCTGGCGTCCAGGAAGCAGTTCCACTGGATCGCCACCGTCCCGGCGACCTTCATGACCGCCGTGTGCACGACCTATATCATGATCGCCCCCGAGGGCTTCAAGCTCTCCACCGCGGTTTCGTACCCCGTGGGTATCACCGTTGCGGCGCTCCTCTTCGGGCTGTTCATGTTCAAGGCCCTCAAGAAAAAAGACGGCGCGATGGAAGAAGCGGCGTAATGTAAGCTTCGCTTTCGCCGCGTACGGGCCCGGGGAGAATTCTCCCCGGGCCTTTCTTTTTACAGAGCCTTTACGTTCCCGTAACAACGTTAACGCGCCCGCGGGGTACCTTTATGACAACAAAAGGAGACCCCATGAAAACCATTTCACGCCTTGCCCTCGCGGGCCTTATTCTCGTCGCGGCCACCGCCGCCCTTCCCCTTTACGCCGATACCGCCTCGACGGGCGTCGCCGCGACCACCGGTTCCGTAATGCCCCCTCCCAACGGCACGCCCCCCGACGGCGTACCGCCGGACGGAACCCCTCCCGGCCCGCCCCCCGGCGGTTTCGGCCAGGGCGGACCCGGCGGCCCCGGCGGACCCGGAGGAATGCCCGGCGAACCCGGAGCAGGCGGCCCCGGCATGAACGCCCAGGCGCCCGAAACACTCGCGGCGACGAAAACCGTCACGGGTACCTCCGAGACCCTGAGCGGCCAAACCCTCGTGGCGACCGCCGCGGATACCTCGGTCGTCTACGCGGCCGACAAGGCCGCCCTTACGCTGAATGACGTTACCCTGAAGAAAACCGGCGGGGATACGAGCTCCGACGACGCGAGCAACTTCTACGGCCAGAACGCGGGCCTCGTGGCGGCCGCCGCCTCGACCGTGACCGCGAAGAACCTCGTCGTGGAAACCGCCGCGGAGGGCGCGAACGCCGTCTTCTCCACCGGCGAAGGCTCGAAGATCACCATAGACGGAATTACGATAAAGACGACGAAAAACTCTTCCCGGGGGCTCGACGCCACCTGGGGCGGCACGGTCATCGCGACGAACGCGAAGATCGAGACCCTGGGCGCCCATTGCGCGGCCCTGGCGACCGACCGCGGCGAGGGCACCGTGACCGTGACGAATTCCTCCGGCAAGACCGCCGGCGAAGGCTCCCCCGGCATCTACTCCACCGGCGCGATCACCGCGACCAAGTCCTCCTTCGTCGCGACCGGCTCCGAGGCCGCCGTCATCGAGGGCAAGAACTCCATCGTCCTCGTCGACACGGACATTTCCGGCGCGGTAACCGCCGGCGTCATGGTGTACCAGAGCTTCTCCGGCGACGCCGGGATCGGTACGGGAACCTTCACCATGACCCGCGGTACCCTCACGGCGAAAGCGGGCCCGCTCTTTTACTCCACCAATACCGACGCGGTGATCAACCTCGAGTCGGTCACCCTCAAGGGTTCCTCCGGCGTGTTACTCGCCGCCTCGGCGGACCGCTGGGGCACCGCCGGCTCGAACGGGGCCACCGTGAAGTTCAACGCGAAAAAGCAGGCCCTCGAGGGAACGGTCTCCGCCGATTCGGTGAGCGCCCTCTCCCTGGCCCTGACCGACTCTTCCTCCTGGACCGGGGCCGTTTCCGGAAACTCCGGAGCGGTGAACCTTTCGCTGGACGCGTCTTCCTCCTGGAACGTCACCGCGGACTGCGTCCTTACGGCCTTCGTCGACGCGGACACGACCTTCGCGAACGTGAAGTCGAACGGGCACACGGTAATCTACGACGCCTCGGCCGCCGCGAACGCGTCCCTCGCCGGCAAGACCTACGCCCTGCCCGGCGGCGGAAAGCTGATGCCGGCGATGTGAGCCGGTCCGCGACTTTCTCGCGACTGAAATATCCAATAACCGGGCGGGGTATTCCGCCCGGTTATGCGGTATCCTGTGAGTCATGGAAAACCGTAACGAACCGAACGGCCGAATCACGGTATATATCGCGGGGGACTCCACCGCCGCGAACAAGGAAGCGGACAAGCGTCCCGAAACCGGCTGGGGCGAAGCCTTCCCCGCCCTCGTCGGGCCCGGCATCATGGTCGACAACCGCGCCATGAACGGCCGCAGTACCCGCACCTTCATCGCCGAAGGTCGCCTCGACTCCATCGCCTCGACCATCCGGCGGGGCGATTACCTTTTCATCCAGTTCGGGCACAACGACTCGAAAACCGACAGCGAACGGTATACGGACCCGGAAACCGAATACCCGGCGAACCTCCTTCGCTACGTCGAAGCCGCCCGCTCGGCCGGGGCCGTACCGGTCCTTCTCTCCCCGGTGGTCCGCCGCCACTTCGACGACAACGGCGCCTTGAAGGACACCCACGGGCCCTACCTCGCCTCGGTAAAGCGCCTTGCCGCGCGACGCGGGCTTCCCCTCCTCGACATGGAGGCCCGGACCCGGGAACTGCTCGCGTCCCTCGGCCCCGAAGCCTCGAAAAAGCTCTTCCTCCATCTCGCGCCCGGGGAAAACCCGAACTACCCGGAGGGCATCGCCGACGACACCCATGCCTCGCCCCTGGGCGCGGAACGGGTGGCCGCCCTCGTGGCCGACGAGTTGCTCCGCCTGGCCCCCCGATTCCCGGAACTCGGGCCCCTCGCCCGGGCCATCCGGGAAACGCGCGCGGGGTAACCGGCTGACGGATCGGGGCGTAACCGGGCGCGCGGGGTAACCGACTGACGGACCGGGGCGTAACCGGGCGCGCGGGGTAACCGGCTGCCCGCGCGCGACGAACCCCGGCATGCGGCCGAACCTACCGATTTCCGCCTTGCGCAAACCCCCGAAATGCACCATTCTGTAAGTCAAGCAAGGAGTAGCACCGCCCATGGATCACCGAGGACCCTTTCCCAAGACAACCGCCGCCATCTTCCGCTGGGCCGAAACCGTCGGCGTGTTCATCGTCTTTGCCGCCACCCTCGTGTCCCTTGCCCTGGCCCTCTGGCGCATGGTCAACGAGCGTTCCTTCGCCCTCGAGGAAATACTGCTCCTTTTCGTATATCTGGAAGTCATCGCCATGATCGGCATCTACGCCCAATCCCATCGGGTCCCGGTCCGCTACCCGGTCTACATCGCCATCACGGCCCTCGCGCGGTACCTCGTCCTCTCCTCGAAAACCCTCTCGGCCCTCGAAATCGCCTTCGTGTCCCTCGCGATCCTGGCCCTCGCCGGGGCGGTCTTCACCCTTCGCTTTTGCGAAAGCCGGTTCCAGACCGACGACGACTAAACGATCGAGTGGGGGGGGCGCAGCCGCTTCCTTTCCTTCGGTTACCCCGCTTGTCCGCAAGTCCAAAACACGCGGCCCCCCCTGGCTCCACGCCCCTTCGGGGCCTTCCGCCACCCCCCCGTCCAGGATCCGAAGATTCCCTTTCCTTGAGCATTCCGGCCGCCCGGCGTATACTCATGCGATGCGGGACGGGAAATTCCGGAAATTGCCTGCCGACCAACAGCCCTGCCTCGCCTTCGGCGTTTTCGCCACTTACGGGATAAGGGGCTGACATGTTCATACTCAACGCCCAAACCGGGCTTTGCCTCGACGACCCCTCGTTCGCCAAGGACGAGGCCGCGCACCGGGCCGTTGCCCGGTTCCGCCGGGACCTTGGGCTCACCCTGAAGCCCACCGCCGAGGCGGGCACGCGAATCTCGATCCTTCGGGACGCGACCCTTCCCCCCGAGGCGTGGACCATCGAGGCCGGGGACGGGATCCTGACCCTTCGCGCCGCGGATTCCCTCGGCGTCGTGTACGGGCTTTCCCGCGTTTCTCGCGACGGCCTGGGTGTGGAGCCCCTGTGGTTTTGGAACGACCAGCGTTTCGCGCGGAAGGCGAGGCGGGCCTTCCCGGACTCGCGCGCGGCGGGCGAACCCGCCGCCTACCGGTTCCGGGGCTGGTTCCTCAACGACGAGGTATTGCTCGCGACCTGGAATCCCGGGCAGGGAATCGACCCGTGGGAAATGGCCTTCGAGGCCCTTCTCCGGCTCGGCGGGAACCTCGTCATTCCCGGCACGGACGGCAACTCGAAGGAGAATGCGAGCCTCGCCTCGGCCATGGGCCTCTGGATAACCCACCACCACGCGGAACCCCTCGGGGCGGAAATGTTCAGCCGGGCCCATCCCGGACTGGAACCCTCGTACCTCAAGCACGCCGACCTTTTCGAAAAGCTCTGGCTCGACGCGGTGGAGCGCCAGAAGGACCGGAAGACCGTGTGGACCATCGGGTTCCGCGGACAGGGAGACTCGCCATTCTGGGAGGGGGATACCCGGTTCGATACCGACGAAAAGCGGGGCGCCCTCCTTTCCGCTATCCTCGCGAAACAGGCGGGCCTCGTCCGCTCCCGCCGGCCCGACGCGGTACTCGCGTGCAACCTCTACGGCGAAAGCGTGGGCCTTTACGCCCGGGGCTTTCTCCGGCTTCCCGAAAACGCCATCCGGATCTGGGGGGACAACGGTTACGGGAAGATGGTGTGCCGCCGCCAGGGACTTGATAACCCCCGCATTCCCTCGCTTCCGGACGCCCGTGAGCGGGGAATGGCGCACGGCATGTATTACCACGTCTCGTTTTACGACCTTCAGGCGGCGAACCATATCACCATGACCCCGGTGCCCCTCGACCTGTTGGCGAAGGAACTGACCGCCGCGCGGGACGCGGGAATCGACGAGCTCCTCGTCGTGAACGCGTCGAATATCCGGCCCCACGCCATGCCCGCGGCCTTCGTCGCGGACTTTTGGAACGCGGGCGCCGTAGACCCCGGGGTCTTCCTGAATGGCTACGCGGAAACCTGGTTTCCCGAAGCGCCCGAGGCCGCGATCCGGGCCTTTCTTGCCTATTCCGAGGCCGCCCTTCCCTACGGGACCGAGGCGGACGAGAAGGCCGGCGAGCAATTCTACTGCTACGCGGTCCGGGCCCTGCTCGGCGCCTGGATGAAGGGCGGGACGTCGAAGCCCGTCGAGAGCCTAAGCTGGTTCGCCCCCGGGAATTTCGCCGCCCAGGCCGCCCTGGTACGCGACATGGGCCTCGCCGCGGAAAAATCCTACGCCGGTCTCGTCCGGGAATGCGGGGAAGTCTCCGCGGGCCTCAAGGGGAGCAAGGCTCTGTTCGACTCGACGCTCGGCATGCACGCCGGGCTCTACGCGTCCCTGGCGAGGACCCTGGCCCTGTTCGCCGAATCGGCGATCCTTTTCATCGGGGGCAAGTACGTCGAGTCCTTCGTTCGCGCGGGCGAGGCGGCGGAGGAAAACGACCGCGCCTCGGCGGTCCTTCGCTCCTGGGAACGGGGAAAATGGCGCGGCTTTTACGCCAACGACTGCCTGGCCGACGTGAGCCAAAACTCCTACCTCTTGCGGGTTCTCATGGAATATATCAGGACCTTCGGCGACGCCCCCGGGTATTTCAAGTGGCAACGGCTCTTGGCGTACCCCGAAAAGGACCGGGACGTGGTACTCCTCACCAACTGGGAAAAACACATGACGGCCTGGGAACTTTACCGGGCGAATAAAAAAGGATGACAGGTTGTTTAGCGTGCCCTAATGGGGCTTCTAAGCCCGCCGGGGGCGGCCGCGTACCGGGACCCGAGGAAGGCCGTCATGCGGGTAGGCTTCGGCGCGCGCCCCTTCGGCGGGCCGGCGCCAACGCGAACCCGTGACCTCTCAGTAGCCCCTTTCCCCGGCCCCTACCTTGTTCTCGATCTCCCGGGTAAGCCGCGCCAGTTCCCCGCTGGCCGCCATTTGACGGATCATCGCGTCCACTTTCGGCACGAGGTCCGCGTGGTGGACGTCCAGGAAGTGGTAACAGTCCGTCGTCGCGAGGGGCGGCTCCAGGGGGACAACGTCCTCGAGGTCGAGCTCGCGGATCGTGATCATCCCCCCGATCCGGTTCGTCACCGCGACGTCGGCCCTTCCGTGGTCGAGAAATTTAAACATGGTTTCCAGGTCGCCGAACTCGTGAATCTGCGCTGCGTCCTTGGTGAGATCCGTCGAGTTGAGTACCCCGCGGATCCTCGCCACGGTAAGGCTTTTCAGGCTTTCCGCTCCCTGAAAGGCGAAGTCGCGATCCCTTCGGGCGAAGGCGACGGTATCCGCCGCGAAAAACGGGGTGGATACCCGGATCAGGTTCGGGGCGGACTGGTTGAACGAGAAGATGCGCCCCACTTCCCCGTCCACGAGGCCCTTCGAGGCCTCCACGGCAGCCCGCGCGGGAGCCAGGGGCAAGACCGTCACCGAATAACCCAAGCGGGCGTACACTTCCTTGATTATGCCGGCGGTCACCGCCATGATAGGCTGGTTTTCGATGGTCGAGAATACGAGCTCCTGCGCCCGGACCCCGGCGACCGACGCGAAGATGAATAGGCAGAGAAGGGCGTTTCGTATGCGCATCTTGTATCCTCGATTCGAGTATAAGCGATACTCACCGGAATTCCCCGGGCGTCCGGCTTTTTGCCCGAAAATGCCGCCGGGGCCCCGGGCCGCTTACAGGTCGTCTTCCAGGGCCGTGGATTTCGCGTAGGCCGTGGGCTTGGCCTCGAAAAAGTCGGTTTTCACCTGGTTCGCGTCGCTGTATTGCTCGATCCATGCCATGGACGCGGGAATCGTGCGGCCGCCCTCGTAGAGGGTCCCGAAGCCGAGTCCCGTGGAGCGGAGGTTCCCCAGGTAGCGGATATAGTCGCCGATCATCTCGCGGTTAAGCCCCGGAATGTCGTCGCCGATCGCGTACTCCCCCCATCGGATCTCCTCCTCCACCCCCGTCCGGATCATCCCCCGGTATTCCTCCACGAGTTCCTCGGTGAAAAGCTCCGGCCTCTCCTTCTTCAGCTCCAGGATGATCGAGCGGAACAGGTAGAGGTGGGTGTTCTCGTCGCGGTTTATGTAGCGGATCTCCTGGACGGAGCCCCCCATCTTGCCGTTCCGGGCGAGGTTGTAGAAGAACATGAAGCCCGAGTAAAAGTAGATGCCCTCGAGCACGTAGTTCGCCACCGCGGTCCTCACCAGGGTCCGGGCGTCCTGCCTTTCCTGGAACTCGTTATAGAGGTCGCCGATGAACCGGTTCCGCGCGAGGAGCCGCGGGTCGTCCTTCCACTGGTACAGGATCGCGGTCCGCTCCTCGGGGGAGCAGATCGTGTCGAGCATGTAGCCGTAGCTCTGGGAGTGCACCGCCTCCTGGAAGGCGTGGATCGTCAGGCAGAGGTTCACCTCGTTCGCGGTTATGAAGGCCCCGAGGGAGGGGAGGTTCGCGGTCTGAATGCTGTCCAGGAAGACGAGGAAGGAAAGGATGCGGTCGAAGGCCGCCCGCTCGGCGGGGGAGAGCTTCCGGTAATCCTTCACGTCCTGCTGGAGGTTGATCTCCTCGGGTATCCAGAAGTTGTTCATCCCCTGGCGGTACCAGTCGCTCGTCCAGGCGTAGCGCAGGTTGTTGAAGTCGTTCAGGTTGGTGGTGTTGCCGCCTATCATCCGGCGCTTCACCGTCTCCGTGTCCCCGTGCTCGTTGAAAAGGGGCTTCCTCTTCAGGGGCTCGTCGGCCCGTCCCGTTCCCGCCGTCCGGCCCTCGTCGCGCGTCGCGTCGCTCATCTCGTTCTCCCGTCTTTCGTTTTTTCGGCCCGCGCGCCCGTCAGCTCGAGCAGGTTTCGCATTCCGTCACCTCGAGGGCCTGGGACCGTACGTAGTATACGGACTTTACCCCTTCTTCCCAAGAGCGTACGTAGAGATTCAGCACCTGGCGCAGGGTAAAATCCGTGGTGATGTACAGGTTCATGGACTGGGCCTGGTCGATATGGCGCTGGCGGACCCCGGCCGCCCGAACCGACCATTCCTGGTCTATGAGGTGGGCGTTCTTGTAGAACCAGAAGGTCTTCAAGGAAAGGTCCGGCGCGACCCGGGGCACGATGCTTCCCTTCTTCTCCTCGAGGAAAAAGCGCTTCATGATGGGGTCGAGGCCCGCGGTCGTTCCCGCGATGATCGAGGTCGAGCTCGTCGGGGCGATCGCGATGAGATACGCGTTCCGGAGCCCGCTATCCGCTACCTCGGCGCGGAGGGCGTCCCACTCGGTCCCCGCGTAGCCGCGCTTGTCGAAATAGGCGCCGGTCTGCCAGTCCGAACCGGGGAAGAGGCCGTAGGCGCCCTTTTCCCGGGCGAGGCCTGCGCTCGCCCGGATGGCCGCGCGGTTGAGCCGCTCGAAGAGCCGGTCGGAGAACTCGAGATGGGCCTCGCTTTCCCACTTAACCCCCCGCTTGGCGAGAAGGTGGTGGTAGCCGCTTATCCCGAGGCCGATGGGGCGGTACTTTCGGTTCGTGAGCTCCGCGTACTGGAGGGGGTAAAAATTGAGGTCGATCACGTCGTCGAGCATGCGCACCGCGGTGGACACCACCCGTTCAAGCTCCGCGTCGTCGTCCACCTCCACGTTCCCCAGGGCCACCGAGGCGAGGTTGCAGGTCACGAAGTCCCCGGGCCGGGTGGTCTCCACCACGACGGTTTCGCCGTTTTCCGTAAGGGTTTCCTTGCGGAGGAGCTCCACGGGGCTCATGTTCTGGGCGATCTCGGTGCAGAGGTTGGAACAGTAAATCACCCCGGCATGGGAATTCGGGTTCATGCGGTTCACGTGGTCCCGGTTGAAGGCGAAGGGCGTGCCGGTTTCCACCGCGCTCTTGAGGGTCAGGCGGACTATCTCCTTCACCGGTATAGTCCGCTTGGCGATCCTCGGGTCGGCCACGCACTCTTTGTAGCGTTTCTCCCACTCGTCGCCCCAGAAATCCTCCAGGGACCAGCCCTTCACGGTGAGTATCTCGTGGGGGCACATGAGGTGCCAGGGCGCCTCTATCTCGTCCCGGGCGAGGCGCCAGAAGAGGTCGGGGTAGCACACCCCGGGGAACACGTCGTGGGCCTTCATGCGGTCGTCGCCGTTGTTCGTCTTTATCTGGAGGAATTCCGGAAGGTCCCGGTGCCAGGCGTCGAGCCAGACCGCGACGGAACCCTGCCGCATGCCCAGCTGGTCCACCGCCACGGCGGTGTCGTTCGCGAGCTTGATCCAGCGGAGCACGCCCCCCGCCACGCCCTGGAAGCCCCGGATCGGGCCGCCCACCGCGCGCACCTTGCCGAAATAGAGGCCCATGCCGCCGCCGTACTTCGAGACCTGGGCGAAGCTGTCGATGCTCCGGTAAATCCCGTCCAGCGAGTCCGGCACGGTATCGATGAAGCAGGAGGAAAGCTGATGGAAGGGCTTCCGCGCGTTGGAGAGGGTCGGGGTCGCGACGGTCACCTCCAGGCGGGAAAGGATATCGTAGAACCGGGATACCCAGAGCGCCCGGTCGTTTTTCTCGTTCATCGCGAGGTGCATGGCGATCCCCAAAAACATTTCCTGGGGCGATTCGACCGGGACGTGGTCCCGGGTGCGGATCACGTAGCGGCGCAGGAGCAGGTCGAGGGCGCTCCAGGCGAGAAGCCGGTCCCTCGCGGGATCGATCAGCCTCGCGAAGCCCTCGATCTCGGCGGCGGAGTAGGCGAGGGGGATGTACTCGCCGTAGAGGCCGTCGGCGACGAGGGCCGAAACCTTGCCGTAAAAGCCCTCCCATCCCCGTTTCGCGCTCTCCGCGTCCAGGGCCCGGTAAAACCGGACGAACTCCAGCCGGGAGGCGATATACTCCCAGCGCGGGGCTTCCTGGCTCGTGAGCTCCACCGCCGCCCGGACCAGGGCGGCCAGGGCCTCCTCGGCTTCCGTCGAGTCGGCCAGGAAAGACCGGAATTTCTGGAGAAGATGCTCGAGCCCGTATTCGGCTTCCGCAAAGTCCGCCTGCACGTCCTTCAGCGCGCCGTTCAGGGCGGCGGAAAGGCCTTCGTCCCAGGGATAAGCCTCGAGCAGGGACAAGCGGGCTTCCCTCAGTTTTGCCCGGGAGTCGCGGTACAGGATGAACCGCTTCGCTTCCCCGTACCGGTTATGGGCCACCAGGGTCCGCTCCGCCACGTCCTGGACCGCCTCCACCGTGACGGGAATCCCCTCCGCGTCGAGGGCATCGGCCCATTTCACGATCTCCGCGGTCATGGCATCCAGCAAGGATTGGACCGATTCGCCCGTCGCGGCGCCCTCCGCGTCTTCGCGGAGGAATGACGCCGCCATGGCGGCCCGAATTTTGTCTCCGGTAAAAATTTCCCGTTGACCGGTGCGTTTTACTATGTTCATTATTCTATCCTAACGATAACGATTATTGATAAAACTATACACGCTATTGATAGTGTTATCAATAATTATTTACGCTAAATATCGGGAATTATCTGGGGACTGTAGAGGAAATTTCCTGAAAAGCTTCGTTTGACGCCGCGGCGACTACGTCGCTCCCAATCGGCGTTGCCTGTCCCCGCGTTGCGGGCTTCCCCTTCGGTATCTCCCCCCGTACCGCTTCGTGTGCTATACTTGGCCCACTTATGGACGTTTGGAAAGTACTGGTCGTGGACGCCGACGGGCAAACCCTGACCGACACGGTTCTCGCCCTGGCCCGCCTCGAATACCTCGGCCGCGCGGTCATCGTTTTCAAGGCATTCTCCGCCTCGGACGCCCGGGCTGTCGTTTCGGTCCACCCGGATATGGCGGCGACCTTCGTCGACCTTGGCCTGGAGGGCGAAGCGACCGGCCTCGACTTTATCAAGTGGCTGCGGCTGGACCTGGACAACTGGAGCGTACAGGTAGTGGCGCGCCTTTCCCGTCCCCTCGGGGAGGGCGACGAGGCGTTGGCCCAGGAATTCGAGATCGCCGATTTTCAGGAAAAGAAGGGGCTTTCCCCCGTCGGTATCCGCCTGTCCGCCCTTTCGGCCCTTCGCGCCCATGAAGCCCTCAAGACCCTGTCGGAAAGGCACGGCGACCTCCGGCGGGTCATCGAGGCTTCGTCCCACGTATTCCGTAACGTGGACGTCCCGGACTTCGAGCGGGAAACCCTGACCTGCCTCGGCTCGATCCTGCACGGCCCCGGGGGAACCGACCGCCGTTTCGGCCTTTTCGCCAGCCGTACCCCGGACGAAACCGTACCGCGAATCACCACCGCCACCGGGCGTTTCAGGCATCTCGAGGGCCAAAAACTCAACCAGCTCCTGGACCCGGCGGCCTACGCCAAGGTCCTTTCCCACGACTACTCGAAGGGCGCCCTCTCCATCGGCAAGCTCCGGGTTTACGGCTTCCGCGTCCGGGACAGCTCCGAGGTATTCATCGTGCTCGAGGACAACGACGATTCCACGGAATGGAACCTGGATCTCCTCGAGGCGTTTACGATGAACCTCGCCGTGGCGGTCGACAATTTCCGGCTCTTCAGCGGGATGGAAAACGCCCGGAACGACCTCGTGTTCGCCCTGGGGGAGATGGCGGAATCCCGGTCCGAGGAAACCTGGAACCACGTAAAGCGCGTGGCCGAGATCGTCCAGATCATCGCCCAGGGCCTGGGCATGGGGGAATTCGAGACCGAGCAGCTCCGCATGGCCGCCTCCCTCCACGACCTCGGGAAGCTCAGCATCAGCGAGGATATCCTGGCCAAGGAAGGGAAGCTCTCGGAAGAGGAATTCGAGGCCATGAAAAGCCACGCCAAGGTCGGGTTCGAGATGCTAAAAACCTCGAACCGGGGCCTGTTCCGCACCGCCGCGCAAATCGCCCTGGAACACCACGAGAACTGGGACGGTACCGGCTATCCCCGGGGGCTCAGGGGCGAGGAGATCAGCCTCTATTCCCGCATCGTGACCGTCGCCGACGTCTTCGACGCCCTGGGGAACCGCCGGGCCTACAAGAAGCCCTGGCAAACCCCCGACATCCTCGAGTTCATGTACCGGGAAACCGGGCGCAAATTCGATCCCCGCGTCATGGACGTCTTTTTCGAGCGGGTAGACGAGCTGAGCGAGGTCCGTCACCGCTTCCCCGATTGAGGGCCCCCGTTTTTCAGGAGCCTTTTCGGCGGATTTTTCCGTTTTTTCCCGCGTTTTATAATTCATTTAAACGGCCCTTATACTCCCCTTAAGGTAGGAATCCCGTCCCCCGGGTACATTGAGAGTATCAAATCCTTTCGAAGGAGGTCAGAAAATGACCAAAGAAAAGAAACTCATCGTGTTGGTATCCGTAATCGCCCTTGGCGGCGCCCTGGTGTGCGCCCCCGTATTCGCCGGCGGACGGACGATCTCAATGTCTTCGAGCGTCACCAGCTCGAACGCCGACTACCTGCCCCAGGTCGTGCCCGCCCCCGAGGCGGCCAAGCAGTTCCTGATCGCCCACGGCGCGAGCCCTTCCACCATCTCGGATTCCCTCGCGGAGATGCCCATCGCCGACCGGAACAAGATCCGCGCGATCTATTCCTACACCGACACGGACACCCCGGATTACCGGGCGCAGCTTAACTCGATCGTGTACGCCGCCCTCCAGAAATACCTGGTCCCGGGATCCGTCGAGTCGGTGACCACCTCCATCGGGCCCTGCTCCTGGACCGTGTCCTATAACGGCCCGAGCATCTACGTCGACGGCGCCGTCCCCACCTCGGACTGAGCCGAACGCCCTCAACGGGTAAAGATGTAGCCGATGCCCCTGACCGTCCCGATGAATCCGTCGGGGCGGTCGGGGGTTTTCAGTTTTTTGCGGAGCCAGGAAATGTGGGTATATACGGTGCGGGAGCTGACGTCCTCGCCGTAGTCCCAAAGCCGGTCCAAGAGGGTGTCGCTTTCCACCACCTGGTCCGGGTGCCGGCAAAGAAAGCTCAGGAGCTTGAATTCCTGGAGCGAGAGGCTCAGGGGCGCCCCGTCCCTGGAGAGGGAACCCCGCCGGAAGGAAAGCGTGAAGGGCCCGAAGTCGAAATCCGGCAGGTCATGGAGCACCGGCTCCGTATCCCCCGACGGGGTTGCCCGCAGTGCCTGGGCTTCCCTAAGCCGGGCTTCTATCCGGGCGACGAGCTCGTGAAAGTCGAAGGGCTTGGTCAGGTAGTCGTCGGCGCCCACGGTGAGCCCGAGCACCTTGTCCTCGACCGCGCTCCTGGCGGTTACCATGATGACCGGTTTCGTGCCGCCGCCCTTCCGGTATTCCGCGAGCACGTCGATCCCGGATTTTTCGGGCATCATCCGGTCGAGCAGGGCAAGATCGAAATCCCCCTTCGTCATTTTCGTCAATCCAACGGCGCCGTCCGCGGCGAATTCCGTCTCGTAGCCCTCGGCGCGAAGTCTGTCCTGCATGGTAAGCCTGAACCCCGGCTCGTCGTCCACGATCAGTATTCTTTTCACGGAAATATCCTCCGAACCCTATAACAAGAATGGTAATGGAGAGTATCCGGGAATCGGGGGAAAGGTTTTTGTTTTTACAGAGTAACGGCGCAGCGGTCCCTGTCCAGGGCGGCGTCCGCCTCGAACTCCGGGTCGGGGAGGGGCTCGCCCACGTAATAACCCTGGGTGAAGTCGATGCCGAGTTCCCGAACGCGCTCGAAGACCCGACGTTCGTGGACGTGTTCCGCCACGGTGGAGACCCCGAGGGTTTTCGCGAAGTCGACGATAGTCTTGACCACGAGGCGGGCGTTCGCGTCGTCGGCGACCCGCCGGACGAGGGACGCGTCGATTTTCAGGAAGTCCGGCCGTACCCGGAGCACGAAGTTGAAATTGGAATAGCCCGAACCGAAATCGTCGATCGCTATCCTGCAGCCCCTCTCGCGGACGGCGTCCAGGAACCGGAACACTTCCGGGGAATCCTCCATGCGGTCCGTTTCGAGAAGCTCGAAAATGAGGTTGCGCCCGAGGTCCGCCCGGTCGATCCAGTCGAGGAGGAAGGAGTGGGTATCGGCGTTGAGAATGTCGTCCAGGCTGAGGTTGACGGAAAAGTCGACTGGCGCCCCGCGGAACCGCTCGAAGGCCTTCGCGAAAATCTGCCGGGTAATGGCGGGGTAGAGCTTGGCCCTCCGGGAGATGGCGATGAAATCCACCGGGAGGGCGACCCCGTCGCCGTCTTTCATGCGGGCGAGGCATTCGTATTTCGTGACGGTTTCGGTCGCGTTCGAAAGGATGGGCTGGAAGTAGGGGACGAAGGAATCGGAGGCCAGGGCGTAGCGGATTCTCCCGAGGCTGTGCACGTTTTCCCGGTACCGTTCCGGCATGCCCATGCCGCGGTCGTAGAATTCGTAGGTCTCCCTGCTTTGCTTCGCGATGCGGAGGGCGATATCCGCCTCGGCGAAAAGGTTCCCGGTTCCCACGGCGATGCCCACCGAGACGGTGACCCTCACCGTGGAGTCCGCGAGGACGATCATGCGGTCCGCCTCCCGGCCGATTCGGCGGGCCAGGAGCTCGAGGAAGTCCCGCGCCCGGGAACCGGGGCAGAGGAAGGCGAACTCGTCGGCGTGGAGCTTGTAGAGCCGGGAGTTGGCGGTCCAGCGGGTGAGGGCGTTCAGCCGTTTGGCGATTTCCGCCAGGGCCAGGTCTCCCGCGGCGTCGCCGAACAGGTCGTTGATCTCCCTGAAATCGTCCACGTTAACGAGGAGAAGGGCGGCCTCTTCCGTTTCCTTCAGGTCTTCCTTGAGCTTCGTCCGGTTGGGAAGCCCCGTGAGCTCGTCCCGGGTATAACGCTGGGAAAGGCTCTTCTGGCTCAGTTCCATGCCGCGCTGGTAAAAACCGATCATGGACGTTATCAAGAGGAATGAAAGGATGATTACCCGAAAGTCGGTCTGGGTGTAAGGTAAATTCAGGAAACCGAAGGCCCCGAGGGCCGCGATGGCGATGGTTCCGAGGAGGAAGGTCGCGCTGAGGATGGTTCCCCGCCTGAGTCCCTGGGTATAAAAGGCGCTGAGGGGGATTACGGGGAACCACATGACGGCGAGTCGGGATACGCCGCCGCCGGTTTCGAACCATAGAAAAAGGGCGATGCACCCGATTATCGGCACGAGGGATCCCCGTTCATGGTTTCCGGTACGGTGAATATAAATCCCGGCCGCGAGGAGGATGGCGGCGCACCCCCCCAAAGCGAATGCCGTGGGATATTGGCCTGTCGTAGCGGCGAGCATGCCGAATCCGAGGGCCAGGGACGCCCCCATGGCGTAGAGCCCCAGTATATAAGGATGCGCTTTTACGGGGTTAACCGGGCGCGTGGAGGATAATGACCGCTTCGGCATTCTGATTGTCCAACTTTCTACACAGTACCGAATCGATCGAAATAAGAATCGGCCGTGTCCGACTATAACATGGAGAGTCGCCACATACAAGTAATCGGCAAATTCGCGCGATTTCCGCGCAATATAATCGCGTTTTTTTGGGAGAGCTTTGACAGGTACCGCCTTAAGGGCCTCAATTGTCCCGTTTTTCGGGTCTTTTAAGGGAAAACGCCGCGGGTTACGGCGAAAATTGCGTCCCGGGCCGCGGGGATTCCTTCGGCAGGGTTTCCCGCGTCCCGGGCCGCGCGCGCGTTCCCTGCGGGTCGGCGCGCGCGTCACGGCGTTACAGCTTTTGCCAAAGCGTGGGCGCCTCGGCGGGGTTCCAGTTGGTGGCGTAGGCAACGTGGGTTACCAGGCATTTGTAGCTCGATCCCTGGTAGGTCACGACCTGTCCCGCGACGTAGGAGCCGTTCAGGACCCATTCGGTGCCGCCCGTATCCCCGCCGGTGGAGGCGAGGGTCGTGAAGCTTACGGAACTTCCCGCGGACTCGTTGCCCGCGGCGTCGACGGCGGTTACGCTTATGGCGTAGCTCGTGGCGGCGGTGAGTCCCGACAGGCTATGGGACGTCCCGGTTACCGTGGCGACAAGGCTGCCGTTCTTCTTGACGCGGTAGCCCGTCACTCCCACGTTGTCGGAGCTCGCGGTCCAGGATATCGTCGCCCCGGTTTGGCTCACGGAGCCCGCGGTCACGCTGCCCGGCGCGGTGGGCGCCTGGGTGTCGGCCGTGGTATTTCCGGTTCCGCCCTTGGTGACCGTATAGGTGAGGGTCCCCGAGGCGGTAGTGCCGAAGCGGTTCGTCAGGCGGCACTGATAGGCGTACGATCCGTTCGCCTTGCCCGAGAAGGCGACGGCGACCCGCTGGGCGGTCGGCGAGGCGTCGGTGAGGGCGCGGGAAGCGACCACGGCGCCGTTTTCGAGAAGCTCGAAGAGCGTTCCGTTGTTGCCCCACCACATATCCATCGTGATCGTATAGTCCGCCTCCCCGTTCCACTTGTTCTGCGAAAGGGAGGGAGTCCCCGGCACTCCCGTAGCGGGGCCGTCCGTCGGGACCGTGGACGCCGCGGTCTTTCCCGTCACGGCGGCGCCATAGGCGCTCGAGTTGCCCGCCGCGTCGTAGGCGGCGACGGAAATCGAGTAGGAGGTATCGGCGGAGAGGCCCGAGACCGTGGCCGAGGTGCCCGAGGCGGTCATGTACTGGCTTCCGTTCACCGCGATTTTATAGCCCGATACGCCGACGTTGTCGGTGCTGGCGGACCAGGATATCGCGAGGCTCGACGAGGTGGCGGACTTGACGGTAAGCCCCGAGGGTACGCTGGGCGCGGAGGTGTCGCCGGGGTTGACCGTGCCGCCTCCGGCCTTTTGGTAGATCGCCGAAAGGAGGGAGGTGCCGTCGTTCGTGTCGTGGCTGAGTTCCCAGATCATGATGCCCCCCGCGCGGTCCATGGCGAGCTGGGTTTTCGCCTGGATCGTCGGGATTCCGTTGTAATAGTCGCCGTTATAGTAGTCGGTGTAGGGCACGACCGAGGGCGCCAGGGGCACGAGCTCGTCGTAGGCGCGCCAGCTCGGGCGGGCGTAGAACGGCACGCCGAGGTTAATTTTCGAGGAAGGCGCGCCCCGCTGGGTAAGCCAGTAGTCCAGCGCGGAGGTGGCGTAGCTCATGGGGGAGTGGCCGGCCCCGGCGTCGCCGTCGTAGGCCATCACGTTGAGGAAGTCCACGGCGTTTATGACCGCGGAGGTCACCGCGTTGGCGGTCCAGCCCTGGGCGACGACCGCGGCGGAAAGGAGCTTGCCCCGGGAATGCATGGCCTGGGAGAGCTCGGTCATGAGGGCCACGTAATTCGTCTCGGAGGAGGTGCCCGCGTCCGGGTATTCCCAGTCCATGTCCACGCCGTCGAGGCCGTACTGGTTTACCAGGGACACGAGGTTGTTCACGAGGTTCGTCCTGGCCGAGGGGCTGGCGGCGAGCTGTTCGAAGGTGCCGTCGAGCTCCGCCCCGTTGTAGGACCAGCCGCCCACGGCGAGGGAAACCTTCACGCCCTTGGCGTGGGCCTTGCTCACGATACTCTGGAGTTTCGAGGTGTTTTCCAGCGAAATGATGTTTCCCGCGGTATTGGGAATGGCGAAGGCGTAGATCACGTGGGTGAGCTTGTCGAACTGGATTTCGTCCGCGGTCCCGCGCCAGCTGGCCGAGTACCCGACGATTTTGAAGCCGCTCGAGAGCGAGATGGCGCGGGCCGGGGTATCCCCGCTCCCGCCGCCACCCGAAAGGGCGTTCGAACACCCGGCGAACGCGAGGGCTACGGCGGCGCAAAGCGCCCCCGCGAGGGCGAAAAATTTGCCGCGACTGATTCTCTTTTTTTTGATCATGTTTTTTCTCCTTGTTTTCGCCAATCCGGGATCGGCTTTTTGGGCGCAATGCCCTAAATGGGGAGGTTTGTAATCCCTTTGTACCATCCTTGCACGGGGAGGGCCTCAGGGCGAGCGTTTTTTTCGCCTGGGAGGTGGGGAAGTTTCGTTACGGTGTCGGGATTTCGGAAGTTTGGCTCAGATAGCGCCGGATTCCGCGTCTATCGCCCGGCCCTGGTCGGCGAGATCCTCGATTTCGCGGATCCAGAAGGCTTTGGACCCCCAGTCGGGGTTCCGGTCGCGGAAGAGGGCGTCGTCCCGCTGACGGGCCTGCCAGTCGAGAAAATAGATCATGCGCATGAACCGGAGGGGCTCCACGATGGCGAGTTCCGCCCGGTCGAAGTGGGTGAATTCCGTGTAGCCCTCGAGGAGGAGCTCCATCTCCCTCCCGGAATCCGCCAGATGCCCGGGCAAGAGGAGCCAGAGGTCCTGGATCGCGGGTCCGCTCATCATATCGTCGAAATCGATGAGGAGGAGGGAGCCGTCGCCGGTCTCGAGGATGTTTCCCCGGTGGCAGTCCCCGTGGATGCGGATGTATTCGCCGCGTTCGAGCTCGGCTTCGGCGAAGCGCGAGGCGCAGGTCTCAAGGCAAGACCCGGTAATCTCCAGGAATTCCTCCCTCATGTCGCCCTGTACGGCGCCGGAGGAAACGAGGGCCTCGCACCGTTCGACGAAAAGCGGCACGGGGGAGAGCACGGGCCGGCGGGTCGCCCGGGCCTTTCGGGAAACCCCGTGGAGTCGGCCTATGAGCGCGCCCGCCCGGAGATAGTCTACGTCGCCCCTCAGGTCGAAGGTTCGCCCCCCGCGGAAGGGGAAAAGGGCGAAGGGAATGCCGTCCGCGTCGCCGAGGGTGGCGCACCGGTCCCGTCCCGCGCCTGCTTCGGGGTATCCGCCTTTTACGGGTAGCGGCGCGACCACCGGCAGTTCCGCCGCGGCGCAATCCGCCAGGAACGCGTGCTCCTCGGCGATGGCCCCGGTATCCCACCGGCCCGGGCGGTAAAACTTCGCCACGTAGCGGTTTCCGTCCTCGTCCTTAAGGCCGTACACGCGGTTCACGTAACTGTTGTAGGGCACGACGACGGGTTCCAAAAAGACGCCGAGGGCGCTTTCGGCCGCGTCGAGCACCGCGTCGGGGGAAAGGGACATAAAACCGGCGGATGGATTCATGCCTCAAGCATAACACAGATCGGGATTTTTTTTCCGCCCGCGAAATGTTTCTATTGACAGTAACATCAAGGGATGCTATTCTCCTGACATGTTACTATTTGTAGTAACATCGGGGAACCTTCCGGAAGGGCGCATCGCGACCGCGTAACGCAAGCGCGTTTCGCGCCGCGCGCAAGGCCTTCCTTCGAGCCCTCCCGGCGGCGCCGGGGGGCGACCAATTTCAGGAGAACGCCATGACACCCAAACGAAGCGACATGATTTCAGTGACCCTTCCCGGGGACCGGTACACCCCCTTTTCCCTGGCGAAAAAACTGGGGGCCCTCGCCATCCTCGAGTCCGCCTCCTTTTCCCACGGCCGGGAGCGCTACTCGATCCTCCTCGCCCGGGAAGCCTTCCGGATCCGCCAGGACGACCGCGGCGTGACCTTCACGATCGACGGCGAGGAAAGCGTGTATTCAGGCGGGGACATTCTTGCCGCCCTCAAGTCCGTCGCCGCCCAGAACCCCCTCCCGCCGGACGGCATCCCGCTTCCCGCCTCGGGCGTGGGCTTTCTCGGCTACGAGTTCGCCGCCCGCTGCGACACGATCAGGCTGCGGGCGAATCCCGACGAGATCGGTATTCCCGAGTCGGAGTTCATCGTCGGCCACGTATACCTCGTGTTCGACCATTTCTCGGACCTCATCCACGTGTTCGCCCTCAACTACGCCGAGCACGAGATCGACCTCGACGGGGCCGTCGCCGACATCAGGAAGCGCATGCACGACCTCGATTTCTCCTATCTCGAGCCCCCGGGAAGCGCCTACGAGTCGAAGGTCGTGTCCGACGAAGCCGCTTCGAAGGAAAACTTCGTCGCGGGGGTGAACGCGATCAAGGACCATATCACCCGGGGCAACCTCCTGCAGGCGGTCATGTCCCGACGCCTTGTGCTCGAGTCCGCCGAGAGCGCCCTCGAGGGCTACCGGCGGCTCCGTACCAAGAGCCCTTCGCCCTATCTTTTCTACCTCGATTTCGGTTCCTACCACATAATCGGCGCCTCCCCCGAGAGCCTCGTGCGGGTGCGCGATTCCGTAGCGTCCATCCGGCCCATCGCGGGAACCCGGCGGCGCGGCAAGACGGCGGAGGAAGACGCGGCGCTCAAGGCAGAGCTCCTGGCGGACCCGAAGGAGCGGGCGGAGCACCTCATGCTCGTGGACCTCGCGCGGAACGACCTGGGCCGGGTGTGCCTGCCCGGCACGGTGCGCCTGACCCGCAACATGGAAGCGGAGCTTTTCAGCCACGTCATGCACATCGTCTCCGACGTGACCGGCGAGTTGGGCAAGGGCCCCGCCCCGGGCAGCGCGGCGGCCAACGGACCGGGCTCCGCCCCCGAGGGCATCGACGTGCTCCGCGCGGCCTTTCCCGCGGGCACCGTGTCCGGGGCGCCGAAGATACGGGCGATCGAGATTCTCTCGGGCCTGGAAAAGGCCCGGCGCGGCTTTTACGCCGGGGCGGTGGGCTACGTCGAGCCCGACGGCGACCTGGACTTCTGCATCGCGATCCGCTGCGCCCTCAGGAAGGGCGACCGCTGGTACCTGCAGGCCGGGGCCGGCATAGTCGCCGCCTCCGAGGCCGAGCGGGAATGGGAAGAGACGAACGAAAAGCTTTCGGCCCTGCGCGCCGTGCTCGAAGGGGGCACCAAATGATAGTCATGATCGACAACTACGACTCGTTTACCTACAACGTCTACCAGCTCCTCGCGCGGCTCACCCCCGAGGAAACCCGGGTAATCCGGAACGACCAACTGACCCTCGCGGAGCTCGTCGCCCTCAAGCCCTCGCGGCTCGTGGTCTCCCCGGGCCCGGGCCGGCCGGAGGAGGCGGGAATCAGCGTGGAGGCGATCCGCCACTTCGCCGGAAAAATCCCGGTGCTCGGCATTTGCCTGGGCCACCAGGCCATCGGTTACGCCTTCGGCGCGAAGATCGTCGGGGCGAAGTTCATCAAGCACGGCATCGCCGAGGAAATCGCCCTGGACGGGAAGGGACTCTTCCGCACCGTCGGGACGAAGGCGACCTTCACCCGATACCACAGCCTGGTCATCGACGAGTCCACCCTGCCCCCGGAACTCGAGGTGACCGCCCGGGCCGCCGACGGCGACATTATGGGCGTGCGGCACCGGGAATACGAGCTCGAGGGGGTGCAATTCCACCCCGAATCCATCGCGAGCGAGTCCGGCGAGGCGCTCATCCGGGCCTTCCTCAACTATCGCCGGGAGAATTTCCCCTTCAATGCCTGCCTTGCCCGGCTGCTCGAGGGCGAGAGCCTGAGCCGGGAGAACGCGGAACTTTTCATGGAAGACCTTACCGAGGGCTCCCTGGACGAGCGGAAAACCACCGCCATCCTCACCGCCCTCGCGGCCAAGGGCCCTTCCGCCGAGGAAATAGCGGGCTGCGCCGCGGTTCTGTGCCGTAAGAAAAAACCCATCCCGATATCGAGCGACCTGACCGACGTGGTCGGCACCGGGGGCGACGGGCTCGGGTCCTTCAACATCAGCTCCATGGCGGCCCTCGTGGCGGCGGCCTGCGGGCTCCCGGTGGCCAAGCACGGCAACCGTGCCGTTTCCAGCAAGTCCGGCGCCGCGGATTTTTACGAGGCCCTGGGCTTCAAGATCGACAATCCCCCGGAGAAAACCGCCGCGACCATCGGCTCGACGGGCTTCGGCTTCCTCTTCGCCCCGGTGTACCACAGCGCCATGCGCTTCGCCGCGCCGGTCCGGAAGGTCATGGGCGTCAAGACGATCATGAACCTCATCGGTCCCCTGTCGAATCCCGCGGGGGCCCGGTACCAGATGATCGGCGTCTATAGCCGCTCGCTCATGCATCCCGTCGCGAGGGCGGCGGTCATGCTCGGCAGCGAGCGCGTGATGGTCGTCGCGAGCCGGGACGGCCTGGACGAGATTTCGCCCTGCGCCCTTACCGACGTGGTCGAGATGGATTCCACCGGCTCGCTCCTCGAGTACACCATCAGCCCCGCCGACTTCGGCATCGAAGGCTGTTCCGTCGAGGAGCTTCTCGGGGGCGACTCCGAGACCAACGCGGGCCTCGCCAGGGACCTCCTCGCGGGGACGGGCCGGAAGTCCATACGGGAGGCGGTGGCCCTCAACGCGGGGGCCACGCTGTTCGTCGCCCGGAAGGTCCCCACCCTCGAGGCGGGTTACCGGGCCGCCCTCGCCGCGATCGGCGACGGTTCCGTCGCGCGGAAGATCGAAGAGGTGCGGGAGGCGACCAATGCCTGACATCCTCGACGAGATCGTCGCGAGGAGAAGGGAAGATTACGCGCGGCTCGGACCGACCTTCGGGGTCGACGTTCCCGCCCATCGGTCCCGGGCCCTCGTGCCGTTTCTCGCGGAGAGCGGGGCCATTCTCGAGATCAAGCGCGCCTCGCCCTCCAAGGGAGACATCGCGCCGGACCTCGACCCCGTCGGCCTCGCGGCGAAATACCGGGCGGCGGGGGCGAAAAACGTCTCGGTGCTCACCGAGTCCCGCTATTTCAAGGGTTCCCTCGCGGACCTCGTGGCGGTCGGCCGCGCCCACCCCGACCTATCCCTTCTCCGCAAGGACTTCATCCTCTACGAGGACGAGATTGAGGTGGCCTGGCGGGCAGGGGCCGACGCGGTGCTCCTCATCGCGCGGATCCTGGAGCTCCCGGCCCTCCTCAAGCTCGCGGCCGCGGTGCGCGCCCGGGGCATGACGGCCTTTATCGAGGTGCGGGAGGAAGGGGACGTGGAAAAGCTGAACCAGGCCCTTCGGGCGGGTCCCGTCCTCGCGGGGGTGAACTCCCGCGACCTGGCGACCTTCCGGATCGATCCCCTGGTGCCCGCCATCATGCGCTCGCGCCTCCGCTGCCGCTGCGTCTTCGAGTCGGGCACCGCGACGCCCGAGGCGGCGCGTTTCGCCCGGCGGCTCGGTTTCGAGGGCATCCTGATCGGGGAAGCGGCGGCGAAAAACCCGGAAGCGGCGGGCGTCCTCGTGGGCGCCTTCGCGGGGGCTTTCCCGGACTGGAACGGCCACTTCTGGCGGGAAATGGGGCGGAGAATCGCGGAGCGAAGCCGGGCGGCCTCCGCTTCGGGCGGCGGGACGGCGATGCGGCCCCTCGTGAAGGTGTGCGGCCTTACCAGGGCGGAAGACGCCCTTTTGGCCGCGGAACTCGGTGCGGACCTTCTCGGCTTCGTGTTCGCCGAAAGCCCGCGAAAGGCGGACCGCGCCCGGGTAATAGAGGCCGCGACGGCCCTCAACGTCCGCTATGACCGGGAAGCGGCGGCCCGGCGGCCCCTTCTCGTGGCCGTGGTGACCGGCGCGGACGAAAACGACCCCGCGGTGCGCGACGCCTTTTCCCTCGTCCGTGAGGGTATCCTGGACGGGGTTCAGTTTCACGGGGAAGGGGGCTGGGCCGAGCTGGAGCGGGTAGAGGCCGCGGGCTGCGGCTCCGGCATGGGCCATTACGCGGCGGTGCGGCTCGGGAGCGAGGAGGACCTCGCGCTCCTGGACGACCTCGTGGCCCACGGAGAGCCCCGGGTCCTCGTGGACGCCCGGGTCCAGGGCGTCGCCGGAGGGACCGGGAAGGCCGTCCCGGAGGGGCTCGTAAAAAAGGTCGCCGATCGGACGGGTCTCTGGCTCGCCGGCGGGCTCGGCCCCGGGAACGTCGCGGAAGCGATCGGGAAATTCTCGCCGGAGCTCGTGGACGCGTCGAGCGCCCTCGAGGCGTCGCCCGGGATAAAGGACGGGGCGCTTTTGCGGGCGTTTTTCGAGGCGGTTCGCGGCGGAACGGCCGGGGCTTGAGAAAAAGGAATAAGGAAAAATCGATGGAAACGACTGGATATTTCGACCGGTTCGGCGGGCGGTACGTCGCCGAGGTTTTGAGAAGGCCCCTGGAGGAACTGGGAATCGCCTTCGCCGAGGCGACGGGCGACCGGGCCTTCATGGAGCTCCTGGAAGGGCTCCGGCGCGATTTCATCGGCCGGCCGACCCCTCTCCTCTTCGCCGAAAACGCCTCCCGGGAGCTTGGTGGCGCGCGAATCTACGTGAAAATGGAAGGACTCGCCCACACGGGGGCCCACAAGATAAACAACGCGATAGGCCAGGCCCTCCTCGCGAAGCGAATGGGCAAGACGCGCATCATCGCCGAAACCGGGGCGGGCCAGCACGGCCTCGCCACCGCCTCGGCCTGCGCGCGGCTCGGCCTGGAGTGCACGGTGTACATGGGCGAGGTCGACGTGAGGCGGCAGCAGCCGAACGTCGCGGCCATGGAGCTCTACGGCGCGAAGGTGGTACCGGTGACCTCGGGTTCCCGGACTCTCAAGGACGCGATCAACGAGGCCATGCGCGATTGGGCGGCGAGCTTCGCGGACACCCATTACCTCATCGGCTCGGCCCTGGGGCCCGCGCCCTTCCCGGACATGGTGAGGGAATTCCAGTCGGTCATCGGGTCGGAAACCCGCGAACAGATCGCCGAGCGCGGGCTATCCGTGGAAGCCCTCGTCGCCTGCGTGGGCGGCGGTTCCAACGCCATCGGCTTCTTCTCGCCCTTCATCGACGCGGCCTCTCCCCGGCTCATCGGCGCGGAGGCGGGCGGAATAGGCCCGGGCCCGGGGGAAAACGCCGCCCGCATGACCGGGACCGCTGCGAGCGACGGCATAATCCACGGCTACAAGAGCCGGTTCCTCACCGACGAAGACGGCCAGGTCGCCGAGACCCGGTCCATCTCGGCGGGACTCGACTATCCGGGCATAGGGCCCCAGCTTGCGGCCCTCGGGGAGTCGGGCCGCATCGAATTCACCGCGGTGCGCGACCGGGAGGCCCTGGAGGCCCTGCGCTTTTTCGCCCGGACCGAGGGGGTAATCTTCGCCCTCGAGAGCGCCCACGCGGGAGCCGCCGCCATGGCCCTCGCGCCCACCCTGCCCAAGGACCGCGCGATCGTCGTGAACATGTCGGGACGGGGGGACAAGGACATCTTCATCACCTCTCCCGTATTCCGGCCGGCGGACTGGACCGGCTTCCTCCGGGCCGAGCTCGCCCGGCTCGAATCGGGCGAGGAAATCCACGTATTCGGAGGCCGAGAATGACCCTTCCAAACCGAGCGCCCGTCCGGGTAATGGCCCATCTCGTCGCGGGCTATCCCGACGACTCCCTCGCCCTCGCCGCCGCCGACGGCCTCGCCGCGGGAGGCGTTTCAGCCTTCGAGGTCCAGCTGCCCTTCAGCGACCCGAGCGCCGACGGCGTCGCGATCCAGACCGCCTGCGCCGAGGTCCTTTCGCGGGGCTACCGCGTCGCCCGGGGACTCGCCTTCGTCGGCGAACTGAAAGCCCGGTACCCGGAAATTCCGGCCTTTATCATGACCTACGCGAACCTCGCCTGGAAGGCGGGAATCGAGCGCTTCGCGGACCTCGCCGCGAAATCGGGGGCGAAGGGTCTCATCGTTCCCGACCTGCCCTTCGATTCCGACGAGGGCCTCGCCGCGGCTTGCGCCGCCCGGGGACTCGTCTCGGTTCCGGTGGCCGCCCCTTCCATGACCCCGGATCGTATCGCCGCCCTGGCCGCCCTGGACCGGCCCCTGGTCTACGCCGCCCTCCGGGCGGGAATCACCGGGAGCGAAACCCGTATCGACGCGGAGACCCTCGCGTTTCTCGCATCCCTCGAAGGAAGCGCCGGGACAGGGGACGCCGGGCAGGAATCCCGGGTCCTGGGAGGCTTCGGGATCCGGAACGGGGAACAGGCCTCCCGGCTCGCCCCGCGCGTGCACGCCGTCGTGGCAGGCTCGGTTTTCGTGGAACTTATCCGGGGCGCGGCCCCATCGGGCGCCGACGCGGTACGGGAAGCGGTCCGGAAAAAGGCGGCGGAACTATCCGGTTTTGGACAATAGGCGCGTATCCG
This sequence comes from Spirochaetales bacterium, assembly GCA_003245785.1. Classification (GTDB taxonomy): domain Bacteria; phylum Spirochaetota; class Spirochaetia; order Treponematales; family Treponemataceae; genus Teretinema. The sequence goes on from QKCE01000223.1 coordinate 30,137, forward strand.
GTTATACTGAGGGAACGGAAACGACCCCAAAATGGATAGAACAAAACATTCGCGCGTCGGCCTCGTGATCCTGGTCACGGCCGTCCTGGCCCTGGTCATCGCCCAGGCGCTTTTCCTCTGGCTTCTCTTCGGCGCCGGCCGCTACGTCTGCGTCGCGGAGGACTTCTTCCCGTCCCTGGGGGGAGTTCCCCTCGGCGTGTACGGCATCGGCGCGGTGGGCTTCCTGCTCTTTCCGTGCGTAGTCGGCATGGCCGTCCATTTCATGCTGATGCGCCGGCGCTTCGACGAGGAATCCGGGGCCAGCGAGAATTTCCACAGCATCGCCACCGAGATGTTCTCCCGGCTCGATACGGGCGTCATCGTCCTCGACCGGGACTATCGCGTGCTCATGCGCAACCCGGCGAGCGAGCGCATTCTCGAGCTCTCGCCGGGTACCATCGCCCCCGGCACGGTGTGGAGCTCCTTCGTGAACCCCGTACTCGTCCCGGTGGCGGAGCGCCTGGCGGACTCCCTCGACCGAAGCGTGCCCTTTTCCAGGGAATTCCGGGTATTCCTGCCGAGCGGCGTGCGCTGCGTGCGCCTGGAGCTCAACTCCTTCGAAGCCCCCCTTTCGGGACTCCTTTACGCCCTAATCATCGTCGACAACACGAGGGAAGACGAGATAAAGCAGAAGCTGGTGCAGCAGCTCGAGGAAACCCACCGGCACGCCGTAGCGAAGGACAACTTCTTCGCGAACATGAGCCACGAGATCCGCACGCCGATCAACGCGATCCTGGGCATGACCTACTTCGCGAAAAGCTTCGCCAAGGAACCGAAGGCGATCGAGTATATAGAAAAGATCGAGAACGCCTCGGATATCCTCCTCGGGATCGTGAACGACATCCTGGACTTTTCGAAGATGCAGGAGCACAAGTTTTCGCTCAATCCCGAGACCTTCAACCTTTACGGGATGCGGAAGGTCCTCCTGGACCTTTTCGCGGACAAGGCGAAACAGAAGGGCCTCGACCTCGCCATAGACATCGGCTGCCCCGAGGAATTCTACGTGTTCGCCGACCAGTTCCGGCTCACCCAGATCTTCATGAACCTCCTGAGCAACTCGATCAAGTTCACCGACGAGGGACAGGTGCACGTGAGCGCGAACGTGGAGCTCGTGACCAACGAGGTCATCCTGCGGTGCGCGGTCCGGGATACGGGCTGCGGCCTCGACGAGGACGAAATTTCGCGCCTCTTCACGGATTTCGAGCAGTTCGGCAAGGTACTCGTGAAAAACCAGGAGGGAACCGGCCTCGGCCTCGCGATCACCAAGCGGCTCGTGGAGCTCATGAACGGCGTGATCTGGGTGGACAGCACCCCGGGCAAGGGCTCGATCTTTCATTTCGTCGTGGTGCTCAAGCGTTCCGGCGCGAAGGGCCCAGTCCCCGTCGACGCCTCTCTGCCCCACGTGGAACTGCGAACCCGGCGCGTCCTCGTGGTGGAGGACAACGAGATAAACGCGGAGATCGCCGGGACGCTCCTCGCGGAGAGCGGCTGCACCGTCGAGTACGCCTCGGACGGCGTGGAAGCCGTGGAAATGTGCCGCGACCGGGAACCCGACTATTTCGACCTCGTGCTCATGGACATACACATGCCGCGCATGGACGGCTACCAGGCCGCCCGGATCATCAAGGAAGAGCTGGGCGTTTCCTGCCCGATCCTGGCGGTTACCGCGACGAGCGACAATACGGACCAACTCGAGAAAAACCGCGACGTGATCGCCAATTATCTCCTGAAACCCTATACCCCCGGCGTCTTCAAGGCCATTTTCGGCAAGGGCGGACGCTGATCGGAGAGCGTTATGGACAGTTATACCCTCGTGAGGACCGAACACCTCAACCACCACGGAAAGCTTTTCGGCGGCCAATTGCTGAAATGGGTCGACGAGTACGCGTGGATGGCCGCGTCCCGGGACTTTTGCGGCTCGATCCTCGTGACCCGCGCCATGGAAAACCTGGAATTCCGGCACGCCGTGCCCAACGGCTCCATCATGCATTTTTCGGTGAACCTCGCGCATCGGGGAACCACCTCCGCCACCTATTCCGTCGACGTCTACGCCGACATGCCCGGCCAGTACGAGGAGAAGCTGATCTTCACGAACAGCGTCACCTTCGTGGCCGTCGACGAGGGGGGCA
>QKCE01000098.1 GCA_003245785.1 Spirochaetales bacterium
GCTTTCCCCGAAAAATCCTGACGTTTCGGGCGTCCGGGACGCGCCGGTCGCGGCCCTACCTGGCGGAACGCCTGAAACCGGCCCGGAAATCCCGGACGCGCCGGGAGAAGAGCCGGAACAGCCCGATTCATCGCCCCTGCGCGCCCCCCCGGAATCGATCGTTCCGGGGCCTGCCGTGGCTTCTTCCCGGGAAGGTACCCCACCGCCGGAGCGTCCGGTTCCCCCGAAGACCAAAGGCACCCTCATTTTCGTATTCGACGACGCGGGACATAATATCCGCCAGCTCGAGCCCTTCCTGGCCCTTCCTTTTCCCGTCACTATTGCCGTTTTGCCGGGATTGGAGTATTCTCGAAGTGCGGCCGCAAAAGCGCGCGCCGCGGGCAAGGAAGTAATCCTGCATCAGCCGATGCAGGCGATAAATCTGTCATATGATCCGGGACCCGGAGCCATCAGGCAGGGAATGACGGGCGACGAAATCCGCGCGATAGTGCGGAAGAATCTCGACGAGGTGGGACCGGTGTCCGGTCTCAACAACCATGAGGGGTCGTTGATTACTTCGGATCCGGCGGCCATGGGCGCGGTATTCGACGTGATCCGGGAGCGGGGGATTTATTTCCTCGATTCGCGGACGACCGCCGGGACCGCGGCTCCTTCGGTAGCCCGGGACCGGAACATCAAGATTTGGGAGCGAGCGGTGTTTTTAGACAATATACAGGAACGGGAGAGCATTATCGAAGCGGTGAACAACGGCCTCAAGGTCGCGGAAAGAAAGGGCGCCGCGGTGATGATCGGCCACATCTGGTCGAGCGATCTCGCCCAAACCCTGAGCGACATGTATCCCGATCTCGTGAGCCAGGGTTTTTCCCTCTCGACCATCGCCCATCTCGCGAGCCACGACGAGGAAGACTGATGAAGGTCCTCGGCATCGAGAGCTCGTGCGACGAGACCGCCGCCGCGGTGGTGGAGGACGGTCGCGTAATCGTCAGCAACGTGGTGGCGACCCAGATTCCCTTCCACGCGACCTATAACGGCGTCGTGCCGGAAATCGCGAGCCGCAAGCACACCGAATGGATCCTGCCCGTGGTCAAGCAGGCCCTGTCGGAGGCGAACCTCACCCTCGACGAAATTGACGGAATCGCGGCCACGAACCGGCCCGGCCTCATGGGTTCCCTTCTCGTCGGCCTCACTTTCGCGAAGACCCTCGCCTGGTCCCTGGACAAGCCCTTTATCGCGGTGAACCACATGCTCGGCCACCTCTACGCCGCCCACCTGGACCGGGATATCGAATACCCGTACCTCGGGCTCCTGGTTTCCGGCGGCCATTCCATCATTTGCAAGGTTTCCGGATACGACGATATCGAGGTCCTCGGCACCACCATGGACGACGCGGTGGGGGAGGCCTTCGACAAGGTCGCGAAATTCTACGGCTTCGGTTACCCGGGCGGGGTCGCCATCGACAAGCTCGCCAAATCCGGCGACCCCAAGGCAGCCAGATTTCCCCTGCCGAACCTGTACAAGGGCGGGCACGAATACGACGTGTCCTATTCCGGCCTCAAGACCGCGGCGATCAACCAGATAGATCAGTTCTGGAACCCCGGGTTCGAACGTACCCCGGAAAATATCGCCGCCTCCTTCCAGGAGACCGCGGTCAGGATACTCCTGTCAAGGCTGCTCAAGGCATCCCGCGACACGGGTCTCACGAGGATCGTCGCGGGAGGCGGGGTCGCCGCCAACTCGCGGCTCCGGGCCCTCCTCGCCGAGGAGAAGGGCCTCGAATGCATCTTCCCGCCCCTCAAGCTTTGCACCGACAACGGCGCCATGATCGCGGGCCTCGGGTACCGTTACCTGGCCGACGGGATCACGAGCCCCCTCGACACGGCCGCCAACGCGCGGGTGGAAGGATTCCGAAAGTTCGGCCGCCCCCGCGCCTGAGCCCGCGATCCGTCTCGTTGACTCGGGGCGGCCTTCCATACTAATATCTTGATATGAACGAACGAATTTCCCTCGATGAGTCGATTCGCAAAATTCCGGACTTCCCGAAACCGGGAATCCTTTTTTACGACATAACGGGCATCCTCGTGAACCCGTCGGCGTTCCGCGAATGCATCGACCGCATGGTCGAGCTTTACAAGGACGAGCATATCGACGCGATCGCCGCCATCGAGTCCCGCGGCTTCGTGTTCGCCGCCCCCTTCGCCGAGCGCATGGGCATTCCCCTGATCCTCATCAGGAAGAAGGGAAAGCTTCCCGGGAAAACCTACGGCTGCCAGTACAATCTCGAGTACGGCACCGCCGAGATCGAGGTACACGTGGCCGACGTGAAGGCCGGCGAGCGCATCCTGGTCATGGACGACCTCATCGCGACCGGCGGGACCCTCAACGCGGCTCGGAACGTTCTCGAGCAGGGAGGGGCCACGGTTACGGGCTTCTTCGGCGTGGTCGGCCTCCCGTTCCTGAATTACCAGTCGGTCCTGGGCGAATTGCCGGTCCGGACCCTCATCGAATATCACGGGGAATAGTCGGGAAACCGATTGACAAAAAAAGGCGCCTGTGATAATTTCACTCTCGCAATCGCTCCCCGGTTGTGTAATGGTAGCACTACAGATTCTGGTTCTGTTTGTGGGGGTTCGAATCCTCCCTGGGGAAAGAGACGCAAAAGGAATCGCGGAAGCGACGCCTTGCCAACCTACGATTTCGGCATTGACGAAGCCGTAGTTCAACCGTGGAGAATCGCCCCTGCGATTCTCCAAGTTGAAAAAGTTGACTCACCGAGTCATCTTTTTCAACCGGTCCCTTAGTCTATCGGTTAGGACATGAGATTCTCAATCTTAAAAGACGGGTTCGATTCCCGTAGGGACCGTACGAACCGCCTCGCTCCAGCGAGGCGGTTTTTTTATTATTGGTATTTTCCCGGATATCTGCCATAATTAGTACCGATGCAGCAAAACAACGCGCCGGGAACATTCGAACGCCTCGTGATCTCCCTGGAGTCCGACGAGCGCCGGGACATGCTTCGCCATCTCGCGGAGCTTTCCGAGATACAGCAGGAAGAACTGCACACACCCCCGAAATCGGACAGGGCGGCGGCCTCGTACGGCGTTCCCGCGGAACGCCATTTTCTCGAGCAGCCCTTCCTGGTCAGATTCTGGTATGCCGTCGTCGGGTTCTTTACCTCGAGCTCGCCCACGAAAGCCTGGGCAAACCATTTGGTAAACTCCCTCGGGCGGGACCTTTCCCGGCTTTACGGATCGTACATCGACATTCACCAGCACAGCTACATAAACGAGACCTACGTCGCCCTGGGCACGCTCCATTCCGTGCAGGAATTTTTCCAGCGGCTTCTCAACGCCTACGACACCGACAAGGGAGGGCTCTACGTCGTCATGGCTTCCCTCCTAATGAAGGAGACGAACGAGAAACTCGGAAAGCTCGCCAACCCCTTCGACCAGAGCTGGAGCGAGGAACAAAAGCGGGACTTGCGTACGCTGCGCATCCGGGACATGGAGGCGGTTTTCCTGGGGATTCCGGAAGACGAGAAAGCCCGCATGTACATCGCCGCCCAGGCTATAGAATGGATGCGGGCCTTTACAGCCCTCCCCCTGGACCGGATGCTCGCCCGGTTCGGCGTAGTGGAAAACCTCTCCCGTTCCTGCCTCATCGAGTCCCTTTCCGAGGAATTCCGCACCCTCACGAACGTGCTCGCCGGGGCCAAACGCATTCCGCTCCTGCTTCTGGAGGGGATGTACCTTTTCAGCGTCCAGGAAGAAATCGGCAATTCGAAGTTCGATATCGACGAGGAATGCAAGACCTTCGTGAAGGACGCTTCCCGCCAGCTCGTCTCCATCAAGCAGTTCAAGGCCTCGGTGCCCGCTGCGGATTTCGTGCGCTTTTCGCTCCGCGACGTGAACTGGCGTCCCGAGCCCGTCGAGGGCGGCGAGGACTGGTTCCTCCTTTTCAAGAACGCGTGGAAACGGCAGTTCGAGGAAAAATGGGTCGACTGGAACCGGCTCCACCGGAGGGCGATGCTCGAGTCCAGGATGCGCGCCTACGTCGGCGTTTCCGAGCTTCCCGAGCTTACCTACCATCCCTGGGAATCCATGTGGATGCCCCTGTCGTTGGGGCGGGAGCTTACCTTCCGCTTTCTCAAGGGCTTCTTTACGGCTTTTTACCCCGCGCAAATCATGAAGCCCCTGAAGATCCTCCTGATCGAGGGCGATTTCTACCGGCGGGAAAATTTGGCCGAATACACCGACGCCTTCAGCACCCTCGAGCACCAAGCCCAGGCCATCGAGATCTTCGAGAATAGGCTTTCCGCGAAGGGCGATTTCGGCGAGGGTTTTTCGTTCGTGCAAAAGGAGAAGATGGCGACGGTGAAGGGGAAGGCGAGGCTCGAGAACCTCATGCTCGGGGTGGAATCCGAGCTGGGTACAATGATCGCCCGGATACAGGCGGCCTTCCGCAGCGTGGACATGATCTTAGGCGGCATTCTCGGCGTGGTCCGCGGCGCGCCTTACGAAACCCTCGTAAACATGGCCTCTATCCAGGGCAAGCATAACGACCGCTACCGCAAGGAGCTTACCGCGGTCCAGGACTTCATCCGCACCGCGAGCATCCTCGTTTCCGAGGCCGAGGTCGTCGAGCGGGAGATGCAATGACAGGCGCCCACACCTTCGCGTTTCCCGCGACCGAGCTCGCTTCCCTGATAGAATGCGGGATTTCCCTCGCCGCCTGGGGGCCCATGAGCCCCGTCAAGGACGGGGAGAACCGGGCACGCCTCTTCCGTTCCCGGGGCATCGCGCCGGATTCGGCGGTTGCCCTTTCCCAAATCCATTCGCGTATCGTCCGGGTCGCGGAGTCCGCCGCCCCGTTTTCCGATTATCCGGAGGGCGACGGGGTGATAACCGCGAACGATTCCCTCGTGCCGACGGTCACCGTGGCGGACTGCATGCCCATTTGGCTTCTCGATCCCGTCGGGCGCTGGTTCGGCGTGCTCCACTCGGGGTGGCGCGGCACCGGCATTCTCCGGACGGCGGTCGAGCTCGCCGCCGACGAGTGGGGCGCCAAGCCGGAAAACCTCCGGGTAATCCTCGGTCCCCACATCCGTTCCTGCTGCTATACCGTCGATTCCGAGCGGGCGGACTATTTCCGCCGGGCCTTCGGGGAGTCCTGCGTCGCCCTCGACCCCGAGCGCGAGGCCGCGGGGGACCGCTGGCCCTGGAGGCTCTCCCTCGCCGAGGCGAACCGGAACCTCGCCCTCTCCCTCGGTCTCCTGCCGGGCCACGTCCACGACTCGGGGGAATGCACCGCGTGCAACCCCCTTTACGGCTCCAACCGCCGCGAGGGCGCCGAAACCTTCACCCGCATGCTCGCGTGGATACGCTGGCGCTGACCCGCCGCGGATTGCGCTTGCCCCCTCAATCCGCTACAATACGTTCCGCAATACCGCAGAATACCGCATAAAACGCCCGCCAGCCGCCCGAGAGACGGCGAGGGCTTCAGGAGAGAATACCATGGCAGACATTCGCGAGAATTGGCGGGGCCTCGTCGCCGCCGCCCTCGAATCCCTCCGGCAGGCGAAGGCCCCCGACGCGCCCGCGGTCGAGGCCGCCTCGGTTTCGCTGGAAACGCCCCCCGACCCGGCGATGGGCGACGTGGGCTTCCCGATGTTCCCCTTCGCGAAGCTCTTCCGCATGGGACCGCCCCAAATCGCCGCGGAGGTGGCGAAGCTCCTGGCGGACAATCCGGAAACCGCCTCCCTAGGCACCGTGAAACAGGTCGGCCCCTACGTGAACGCCTTCCTCGCGAAGGGCACCCTGGCCGGGGACACCCTCGGGGCGATCCTCGCCGGGGGCGATGAATACGGAAAGCCCGGCACCCTCGCCGGCAAGCGGGTCATGATCGAGTTCTCGAGCCCCAACACGAACAAACCCCTCCATCTCGGGCATCTCAGGAACGACGCCCTGGGCGAAAGCGTGTCCCGAATCCTCAAATTTTGCGGGGCCGAGGTATACAAGGTCAACATCATCAACAACCGGGGCATCCATATCTGCAAGTCCATGCTGGCCTACAAGAAATTTTTCGCCGGAAAGACCCCCGAGTCCGAGGGCATCAAAAGCGACCTGCTGGTGGGCAATTGCTACGTACGGTACAGCCAGTACAGCAAGGAGGAGCCCGAAAAGGCCGAGGCCGAAGCCCAGGAGCTTCTCCGCGGCTGGGAAGCGGGGGATCCCGAAACCCTCGAGCTCTGGAAAACGATGAACGGCTGGGCGGAGAAGGGCATCGCGCAAACCTACAAGCGGACCGGCATTTCCTTCGACAAGTTCTATTACGAAAGCGATACCTATCTCCTCGGGAAAGACAAGATTCTCGAGGGGCTCGAGAAGGGCATTTTCTACCGCGAGGAAGACGGCTCCGTGTGGGTGGACCTCGCGCCGATCAATCTGGACAAGAAAGTCCTTCTCCGGAAGGACGGCACCGCCCTCTACATGACCCAGGACATCGGTACGGCCATCGCCCGGAACGGCGACTGGCCCTTCAATCAGCTCATGTACGTGGTGGGCAACGAGCAGCAGTACCACTTCAAGGTGCTCTTTTACATCCTCCAGAAGCTCGGCTACGATTGGGCGAAGGACCTCTACCACCTTTCCTACGGCATGGTGAACCTTCCCGAGGGGAAGATGAAAAGCCGCGAGGGCACCGTGGTCGACGGCGACGACCTTATCAACGCGCTCCGGGACGGGGCCCTTGAAGAGATCGCCGCGAAGGGGAGGGAAGAGGCCGTCGGGGACCCCTCCGAGGTCGCCGAGAAGATCGCCCTCGGGGCGCTTCATTACTTCCTCCTGCAGGTGAGCCCCGCGAAGGACATGGTCTTCAACCCCAAGGAATCCCTCTCGTTCACGGGAAACACGGGCCCCTATCTCCAGTACATGGGCGCGCGCATCTCCTCGATCCTCCGAAAGGAAGAGGCCGGCGGGCGATCCCTCGAGGGCGGGAAGGTCGACCCCTCGCTCCTTACCCACGACGCGGAGTGGGAGCTTCTCAAGACCCTGGGCGACTTCCCGAAACAGGTAATCCGGGCCGGGGAGAACCACGACCCGAGCGCGATTACCTCCTACCTGTACGAGGTGTCGAAGGGCTTCAGCCGCTTCTACCACGATTGCCCCATCCTGAACGCCGGCTCCCCGGATCTCGCCAGGACCCGGCTCGAGCTTGCCCGGGCGGTCCGGATCGTGCTCAGGAACGCGATGAACCTCGTACTCGTGCCCTTCCTCGAGACAATGTAGCCCGGGGGGGCGGGACACCGCGCGGAATCCGGTGTATACTGAAGGAGCCTTCGCCCCGACGGGGGGTTGAGTACAAAATACCGGGGTTCCTGATGAATCTTATTTCTTCGATTCGTAAAGGCGGTCCTCGGGCCGCCTTTTTTTTGTGTTTTGCCGCGATCAGCGTTTCCGCCCGCGCCGAACCCACCCTTTCGCCCGAAGCGGAAGCCAGCTTCGGCAAGTCCGTGTTCGAGGTCGTCGTTCCCAAGCTGGACGACCGGGACCCGCTCTCCTACAGCGACGAGCTACCCCTGGACCTGCTTCCCTATAAAACCCGCATGGACCGGTACAATTCGATCGGGACGGCCTTTTGCATCGGCAAGAACCGTTTCCTTTCGGCGGCCCACGTGTTCGCCCTCCAGGATGAGTCTTTCGCCCGGGCCTGGTTTATCCGGGATTCCGACGGGCGCCTCCGCGAGGTGGACACGGTGTACAAATATTCCAACCGGGGCGACTTCATACTCTTTTCCGTGAAGGACCCGGAAGGGACCGTGCCCCTCGAAAGGGCCCCGGCGACGGCGCTCAACAGCCTCGTATACACCGTGGGCAACGCCCTCGGCGAGGGTGTCATCGTACGGGAAGGCCGCTATACCTCCAATACCCCGGAGGACCGGGAAGGCGCGTGGAAGTGGCTCCGGTTCTCCGCGCCCGCCTCCCCGGGCAACAGCGGCGGGCCCCTGGTCGACTCCCTCGGCCGGGTCTTGGGAATCGCGGAAATGCGCTCGGAGAACGAGAATTACAACTATGCCCTGCCCCTGTCGGTGGTGGACGCCGCGCCCGCCGAGGCCAGGCTCAACGAACGCACGAATTACGTATTGCCGATCATGTCCGACACGAAACTCGGGGTGCAGGACGTTACGGTATCCCTCCCCAAGCCTATAGCCGCGCTTCGGGACGAGCTCCTGCGGGCGAACAGGCTCAATTCGAAGGCTCAGCTCGCGGCCCTGCTATCCGATAACGCCGATTCCCTCTTTCCGGTTTCCTCCGGGTCCGATTACCTTTTGAAAACCTCGATCGTGTCGTTCTTTCCGGGCTTCGCGGTCGAACAGTCCGATAAATCCTGGAAAATCGAGTACGGCGACGATCAGCGGCGGGTGACCCTGTCGGATACTTCGAGCCTCGCCTGGAGCTCCTGGAAGGGAATGGATATCCAGCGGTATTCCCGCGCGGAAAATACCGATCTTCGCGCCCTGCTGGACGATTCGAAGTCCGCGATGGACGGCGTCCTGACCGGCCTCGCGCTTTCGAGGACGGTCGCGGGAAAGCAGACGCGAATTACCTCCTTCGGGGCCCCGACCCGGGAGGCCCGGTTCACGGACCGATGGGGCCGCGTATGGCTCGAGACCGAGTGGGAAATCCCCTTCGCCGACCAGGTGCTCCTTTGGTACCGGCTCCCCACGCCGGAAGGCTTTTCCGGGATCATGGAAATCGCCTCGGTGCGCTACCGGACCGACGACGTGATCGACATGCACGCCATGCTGGATTTCGTCGACGCGGACTACGCGGGAACCTATGCCCAGTGGCGGGAATTCCTCTCCTTGGGCGATCTGGTTCCCCGGCACCTCGGATCGATGAGTATCGCCCCGGGCACCGGCGGGGGCGCCGTAACCGTCGCCGGCATGGCCTTTTCGCCTTCGGAGGCGAAATTTCCCTTCGACGGAAAGAGCTCTCTCTTCCTTTATTGCACCTTCGGTAAATCCGGGGACGGCGGGTTCTCCTACGGGGTGAACGCCCTGTATGCCCAAACCCAGGGTTCCCGGTCGGTCGGGGCGGGACTCCAGCGACTGGACGATCCGGGGGAGGGACTCGGAAATGACCGGATTCAGCAGTGGGAAAACCTCACGGTCCCGAACTATCCCTTTAACGGCGAACCCTACCAAAACGACGGCAATACCTACGGCTATTCGGTACTCCCCTTATCGAAGCGGCTGCTTCCGGAAGGGACCGGAGGGGACGCTTCCCCGGTCGATCTGCCGGCGCCCCGCTCGGTTTACCT
>QKCE01000326.1 GCA_003245785.1 Spirochaetales bacterium
TGTCCTAACTTGTATTTCAAATATCAAACCGGATGGCAAAGTGAGGTCCGTCTTCAGTTCTGCGGGTATCGCTAGCAATACATGAGTTGATTCATAGCCGAACTCGCGAAAGGTACGATCTGCGCCTTTCCTTTCAACCTCGTATACGTCAAAGGTGTCATGAAGGCAACGTTCGACTTCATTCAAATCCTGCAGAAAGGGGCATATAACGCGAATTCCCAGTATATCCGTCAAGACCGGCAAGTCCCGATTGGATTCAATCCCCTCCGGAAGTATTCGTAGAAGTTTCCGGTAATAGCTCGGAAATGTTTTGACCCGACTTTTATAGGTTAAAACGGAAGGAAGTACGAGGGAACGTTTTAGCTTGGATTCCAGACGCCCAAGAACCGTCTGAAAGGCATTTGCGTAAGCTTCGTAGACGCGTTGAAGATGTTCCCGATTGGGAAGCCAAGGGGCATTCGCTTCGGTGATTGCCATAAAAAAAGTATAATATCGATTTCGCGGGTTATCAACTAAACAAAAAAGGAGAACGGCCTGAACCGTTCTCCTTGTATTGCAGTGACTTAAGAGTTACTGAGCGGCAGCGGCCGAACCTTCGGAGGCAGTGAAGCCGGATTCGGTAGCCATCTTTTCCTTCTCGAGGAAGCGAAGAACCTGGACACCACCGAAGCGGGAAACCTCAAGCTGGCGGCGCTCGGTCTCGATTTTGCCCTGGATACCCCAGAGATCTTCATCAGCGAAGTCGCGAACGGTGTTGAGCACGGCCTTGTCGTAAATGAGCTTTACGTCCTTGAAGTAGCCGACATAATCTCCGCCCGCATCAGACGCATCGCGAGTGATGAGGAAGCCATTGAACTTCTCATAGGGGAAAGTGGTGGGATACACCGGATAGAGCCTGATCTCGCGGGTGCGAATTTCGGAGACGTACGCGGGATTGTTCCAGACAAGCTCACGCCATCCGTCGAAGTTGAGATAACCCATGAAATAGCGGCGCTGCTCGTTATTCTGGTCGGACATGAGCACGTAAAGACCATGGGGAAAGTTCATGCCGTAGGTATTTACCGCGATCGATTTCACGACGCCGACGTTCTTCACCACGCCATAGCCTTCCTCGAAACGGGTCTTACCGGAGGCCTTTTCCTCGGCGGTCTGGGGCTGCACCACGCCGTCGTCGCTGACCGTCGCCATCTTTTCATAGCTTGGAATCTCGAACGGGGGAACAACCATCGCGTTGGCGTTGGCATTCCAGGTGGGGAAATTGACGCGCACGCCGAGAAGCGACTGGCCCGCGAAATTCTTCGCGTCCTGGCTTACGGGCGCCGCGATTGCCTTGGAAACGGATACGCTGCTGACGTTTCTAGCGGACGAGTTGAGCTCGATTTCCCAGTTGGTAAGGGCGAGCGAAGTCCGCATGAGAGCCTTCTGTTCATCCGTGAACGATGCCCCTGCGACGGTGGAATAGTCCATTACCGACCTTCTATTCTGGGTCATGGCGCCATCCGGTCCGGGAATGATGTCTGCATTGAGCAGAGAGAAATCGATCAGGATCGATTCCTCAGCGGTTGCAAACGCGCCTACCGTAAGGAGTGCGATCGCAGCAAGTATGAATCTCCTTTTCATGAAAAGCTCCTTTAATTCACGAATTGTAGCCCTATCAAATATTAAGTATACGGATGAAAATCCTTTTGTCAACGCAATTTTATTTTTTTGTCGTCGCGTCGGCTGAGGAGTCATCGGCATATACTTCCTGCCCATCTATATATAAGTATATTCTAGCAATATTTCGAAAGTTTGTAAAAACATTTTTCTTAAAAAGTTCGTACGCCGCAGGCCACGGAATCTCCCCGCTACCCCGTTCCAGCGCCTCTGCGGTAATATTTACGTAGGCGTCGTGACCCCGGATAAACGCCGACTCGACCCGCGGGAGACCCGAAAAAATCGGGTCATGATCGGTCATGACGGGACCGAACAGAAGCTCGTCGAGATACTGGGACAGCCGGTCATCATCGGCTCTGAGACGGGGCAAATGGCGGACTTCCATCTCCACCTTGTGCGTAAAGGAATTGGGGTAAAAAAACAGCGAACGCACGGTGTCCGGTAGGGCGACCGTACGAAAAAAAGCTATCGTCACCAACAAGGCGAAAAAAGCGAAGGCGGTTAGCTGGCGTACCGGGTGTGTCAGGCGAATTTTTTCGCCGGTATCCTTGAGAAAAGTCCAAATCCTGTTCATTGGGCGGCCGTGAATCCTCTTGATCCCTCGAAGTGGGAGATAAACGTATTGATACCATTATATATACCCGCCGAACACTTCTTCAAGTAGCCCTCGTCCGCCAAAAGCTTGGCCTCCGCGGGATTGCTGACGAAGCCCAATTCGATGAGTACGCTCGGCATCTTCGCGTTTCGCACGACGAACCAAGCCTCTTCCTTTATTCCCCTGTTCTGGCTTTTGTCGCCGATGGTCTGCTGGAGGGAATCCGACACGCTTTTCGCGATGAGAATGCTTTCCGTGGTGAATTCTTCCTCCATCATCGAGTTGAGGATGGGAAGGATTTCCGTCGCGTCGGTATCGGTTTTATCTATCACTGTCCTGCGGTAATCCGGGGAAAGATACCAGACCTCGAACCCGGAGGAAGATTGATTGAAGGCGGAATTCGCGTGAATCGATACGTAGAGGATCGCCTCGTTCGGCCCCGTTTTTACGCCGTTTGCGAGTTCCACCCGGTCTTCGAGGGTCGGATACGTATCGTCGCTCCGGGTAAGAAGCACTTTTTTATCCGGGTAACGGGCGCGGAGCGATCCGTAAAGATCCGTCGCGACCTTGAGCACTATGTCCTTTTCGCGTATTTGCGTCGTTTTGCCGCCGATCGTCACGGTGCCGATCGCGCCGGGATCCTTGCCCCCGTGACCCGGGTCTATGAGGATGACGCCAACCTTGTAGCTCGGCGGCGGCGGCAATGAAGAAAAGAAATCCTCAATTCGCTTGACGAAAGTCGCCGTTACCTTCGGGCTTCCGCCCGAAAGGATCGGCGGGTCGAGAAGGGCTCCTTTCCCGTAATCGAAAATCACCAGCGGGTTTCCGATTCTGATGTCGGCGGAATGACCGTCCTTTGAAAGCCTTACCCCGCCCGAGAGGGGATCCCAAAACAGGTTCGCGCCTATTTTGGCCGCCGCGTCGTAGAGGGAAACCGCGGGCGCGTCTTGGGGGAATGACGGCATCGCGAGACCGAGGAGAATGATGACCGACGCGAGGGCGATAAAGGTTTTACTTCGTGGAATCATGTACGTATAAAAGTCCCTGATACCCCGCGGCGGCAAAGGCTCGCCAGAACGCGCCCGCGGAGGGATTCGAGTCGACGAGAAACCCCGCGATTCGCGGTTCGATACCTAGGGCGAATCGCAGCGCTTCCCGCGGGGTGCGGCCTTGCCAGTCCGAAAGGGTATCCAGTTTCGAGAATACCGATTCCGGGACCTGGATCGCGGCACCGTCATCCAGCCTCAACGGGCGAGTCCTCTCGCCATCGATTCCGCATGGGGGGATGCCGAAATCGAAGGCAGCGGGGGGAAACCCCGAGGGGTTGGCGGTCGCGGAGTTCATGAAAGAATCCGTAGCGGGATCGCGCGGGGCGAGGCGAACCGCGATCGATGCGGCGACGGCTTCGGCGGCCCGGATCGATACCTCCCGCGAGTCCGCCACCGCGATGACATTACCGCATTTTTCCACGTTGTTCCGCGGGAAATTCACTTGGTCTCCCGGGGCGCTTCTCGGAAAGACGTGCTCGATATTCGGCATGCCCCTCGCCGCCTCAAGGCCGATTACTTCCGCGACGGTTCCGGGCGCGGAAATCCATGCCCGCTCGGCGGATACCGAACATCTGGAGGGCACGAGGGCTTCGGGCCTCGATCCCACGGCGAGATCGAGGGCCGCGGAAGTTAGGTCGATACCGGAGCTGTAGGGAAAGGTCCAGCCGGACATGTAGCCGCCGGAGAGCCGGCCCGCGATTTCGCCGACCATTGCACCGCGGGAAGTCAGCTTTATGTCCCCCTTTACCGCCCCGTGACTGAGTCCCAGGGCCTTTACGCCCCGGCGGAACACGTCGATTATCGGTTCCGCGTCAGCTCCCGAGTACGAGGAGGGAATGGTATGCCCCATTTCTATGAAATAAGGGGGGAAAAAAATATGGCGGTCGGCAAGGCCCGTCAGGTGGAATTCCCCGTCGAATACGAGACCCTCGATGGAAAACTCCGGCCCGTCCATGTATTCCTCGACGATGGCCGTACCGGATCTCGAGTAGCGTATTGAATCCCCGATCGCGTCCCCCAAATCGCCGGGTTCGGCCACGAGACGGCAGCCTCGGGCGCCCATATTGTCCGCGGGCTTTACCACGAGCGGAAAACCGATTTCCGCCTCGCTTACGGTTTGGCCCGCGGCTTGAAGTTCCCCGGCCCGAATACCTACGTAACGGGGAGAGGGAATTCCCTTTTCCGCGAAGCGGGCGCGCATGCGTACCTTGTCGGAAGCGTTCAGGGCGGCTTCCAGCCCATGCCCCGGCAAGCCGCAAGCCTCCGCGACGGCCGCGACCGACGCGGAAAAATCCGTCGCGGCGGTGAATACGCCGTCAAGGCCCCCGGAACCGAGGAGGGAACGGGCGAACTCGATCAGGGCCGGCCTGTCCTTCAGGTCAATGGGTTCGAAATGGTCGGCTTCCGCCGCGCACGGCGCGGCGGGATTGCCGTCGACCGCGACCACGCGCCACCCTTTCGCCTTGGCCGCCCGGATGGCGACGCCCTGCATGAAGCCGGCGCCGAGGATCAATACACGTTTGGGGCTCACTCGATATCCTCCAGGGTACCGTTCTTTATCGCGTACACCTCGAAGGTATCTCCGAGGGAAAAAAGCCTGCTGAGGCGAAGGCATAGCTTCCAGGCGAAGCCGTCGCGCTCGGCCCGCGCCATCATCGGAAACCGCTCGGGATGGTGGCCGGTGGAAACAACCGAAAGGACCTTGAATCCCTTCGCGGCGAGTTGCCGCTTCACCCGGGAGGGATCCCAGACGGTCCAATGGTCGACGGGGCTTTTCCCCCAGAAATCCGAGGGTCTCGCGCGGGCGGAAATGCCCTTTTCCGACGGCGTCGAAAACGCGAGTATGCCCCCGGGCACGAGAAGCTTGCGGATTCTGGCGAAGACGGCCTCGAGATCCTGAAAATGCTCGATGACGTACCAAAGGGTAACCGCCTGGAATTTCTCCCGATCGAGCGTCTCGTCCGGATCGGGAGCGGGAAACGCCGAAACCACGGCGGGTATACCGAGGGAGCTCCTCACGTATTCGACCGCCTCCGCGGAAATGTCGGTTCCGGTCGGGATCCATCCCGCGTCCCGGGCTGCGTCCAAAAAGGGACCGAAGGCGCAGCCTACGTCGAGAAGGGTTTTCCTCGGGTTCTTTTCCCCTGAAAAGGTCTCGCGATAATGGGCATCGATCCGCGCGATGCGCAGCGCGCCCTGGGCCTTGATCGAGGCGAAATCCTCGAGGTACGTTTTGCCGTATTGGGATCGATACTCCTCGAAAAAATAGGAACGGGCGTAATCGCTGGGTTTCGTGCCCAGGAACGATGTATAGGCCATGCCGCAGGAACGGCAACGGAGGATCGTCCGCGCTTCGTGACGGGCCACGGCACGCCAGGAATCGGCGGTTCCGCAGAGCGGGCAACCGCCGGATTCGCCCTCCGCGAGGGACCCTATCTCCGCCGCGAGCTCGAGAGGCTCGGCATCGCGGTCCAGGATTTGGGCGGGGACGGTTTCCGTATTGACGAGTTTAGAGAACAGCGAGGTCGAAAGTTTTCCGACCGGAAGGACGGGGAAGCCGTATTTTTTTCCGAGTCGATAATGGTACCTCGTGGGCGAAAACAGGATGACCCTGCATCCCGCGGCGAGGGCCTCGAAGGCCGTAAAGCCGTAATGGGTCACGACGAGGTCGTAATGGCAGAGATGTTCCCGGAGAAGAGGCACGAGTCCCGATACCGTATATCCGTCCGGGGAGACCGATATGCCCCTGGCGTCGGGATCGATGACGGTAACCTCGAAATCCATGAACGCGAGTATCTTACCGGCGGGGTGCACGAGCCGGGCGGCGTTTTCGCCCCCGGCGGTCACGAGCACGGTCCGGACGGCGGCGACGTTCTCGCTTTTCCTGTTTATCGGCAGGGGTATGAACCGGGGATCCGTCCGGTTCGCGAAGGTATTCGGGGAATGCAGAGAGGGAATGATATCCAGTAGATAGTCCGCCCGGAGGCGGCCCTTCCCTCCCTCGTCGAGGGCTATGACGGGGCCGATCGAGCGCAACCGGTCCATGAACTCCGAGTCCGTGCGGAAATTGTCCAGGATCACCCGATGGGCATGCTCGGGCAATTCCTGCGACACGGTATGCTGCAGGTGATCGGGTACGCGCAGGGTCGCCTCGTCGGAACCGCCCAAATACAGGAGCGTGAGCCACTCGCGGCGCATTCGCTCCATCAGCTCGATCGTCCTGACAAGGTGGCCCGTGCCCGTGCCGGGAAGGGTCGAGGGAACGAAGAGGAGCGGCCTTGAAACGTAATTCCAGGCCGCGATCACGGATTCGGCCCCGTAGGGAAAGGGGACGTTCCTGTCGGAAAGGTATTGCATCATATGGGTCGCGCGCTCGAAGTCCTCGCGGGTATCGATCGTGGTGCGTACCTTCGGGAAAAACCAGGGCTCCGGCGCGCGCTCGTACATGCAGCGAAACCGGTCCCGGTGGCGATAGAGCGCCGGGCCCACGTGTTCGTGATCGAAGGAGGAATCGGTAAGCGCCGCTGCGAGGAGGATGCTTTTTCCGTTCATTATTTCCACGCCGCTTCCGTGGGGAAGCCCCGACCAGGTAAAATAGTCAGGGGGATTATCCCCCTCGACGAGCTTGCGGTATCGGGCAAGGCTCGCCTCGGCGGCGTCCGGGAACAGGAAGGGATTGTCCCCGGTCGCCCGGATGATCACGTCTGCGCCGGTCTTTCGGATTACCAGGCAAAAGCGCGCGAGTACGTCCTCGGCGGGGCCGGGAATGCACGCGAATCCCGCCGCCTCGGCAAGTGGCTCGAAGTGGGGAAACGAAACCTCGTCGCAGGCGAGGACGTACGCGTCCGCGGGTACGTGGCGCAGGGTGTCCATGACGCGGGTAATGACGGTTTTCCCGTCGAGTTCAAGAAGCGCTTTCCGGGGAAGGCGGGTCGAATTGACCCGGGCCTGAAGGACGACCGCGGTCATGGAAGCTCCCAGGCGGCGGCTACGGCATGGGCATCGGCGACGAAGCGGGCGCGATTGTTCGAGACCCATCGCTTGACGCACCTGAAAAGGGCGATAGCCTCGAAAAAATTAAGGCCACCCTTGGCGAGCAGGGTGAAAAATGCCCCGGTCGGCAAATATATTCCTTTTTTACCGAGGACTGGCGCGAGGTTTTTGAGAAAAAAGGAGACGTACGAGGCGTCGGGAGTCACGTCCTCGCTGGGGATGTCGCCCTCGTAGGTGAGCCGGAACGCCGTCGATACCACGATGCGTTCGCCCCATAAATACGAGCGGAAGCCCAGATCGAGGTTTTGCCAATGGGGCGTGGTAATCGAAGGGTCGTATCCCCCGAGGGAGACGAACCGCTCCCTGTCGTAGATACCCGTATAATCGAAAGCGTAGGCGGTGGGCGCTTGGTCCCTCACACCGGGGAGCGACTCCACGGTGAGCGTTTTTCCGTTAAAGGCCGGCACCATATACACCGGAACGTTCTCGAGTTTCTGGCTCGTAAGGGACGGAACGACGCAAAGCGACGGATTTTCCGCGAACCGGTCCAAGGCCCGTTGGGAGATGCCCGACGAGGGGAGGCGCTGGTCGTTCCAAAGGACCAGGACTCGTGGGGACAGGGTTTCCGCCATCGCCATATTGATGAGTTCCCCGATCGATACGCGCTCGAGGGGCACGAGGAATTTAACCCGGGGGAATCGGTTCGAGAGGCTTTCCACGTCGTAGGTTTCCGCGGACATTTCCACGGATATCACAGAAGCAATGCCCGCGTTCTCCAGGTTTTGGAATACCGTGGAACGATAGAACCGTCCGCCGCGATTCAGGAGAATTACCGTCAAGGGCTCGACCGTCCGTTCGGCCATCCCTACGGAGCCGCCGATTACGGTGTGAGGAACCCTTTTCTCGTTAAAAGTTGTAGGTATAGTATTCATCACAAGCACTGCACAGTCCTTCGTACATGCCGGAACAGTGGCGGGCGTAAACCGGCGCCAAACGCGACCTTATCGCGTCCAGCCCATCGGTAAACGCGTTTCCCGCCGCGCCGAGGGCGTATAGGTCCTCCCGGCAAAGCGGCACCGTGCCGTCCATGAGTATACTCATATCCCGCTTCAAATGCCAGCAGGGATTTCGGGAAAGGGGGGAAAGGTCCGCAACCCGCCTGTCCGGGATCGTATTGCAGAAATGGTCGTGTTTTTGCACGATCACCCGGCCCAGCTTACCGTTCCAGAAGCGGTAAAAGGCCTCGAGTTCTTCCTCGTTGTCGTTCATGCGCACGGTTTGGGGCCATACCTTCCCGGGGAAACGCGCCTCTGCCCGTTCCACGAAGGATAATGCCTCGCGGAAAAGAGGGGAATCGGCGGTACCGCCGGAATCATCCGCCCCCGTTCCGTGAATCCGGCCGTAACAGCCCGCGCTTAACGCGTCGAGGGATACGATCCAGTCCACGGGGGATTTTCCGCCGGATCTCGGTCCCGCTCTGGCGATTTCAAGTTCGACGCGGTCGAGAACGGCGTCGGTCCAGCCGATTCCCGTGGTTTCCACGAGCAGGGACAGTCCCGGATGGGAGAGGACGGCGGCGAAAAGCCCGGGAACGTCCGGATGAAAGGACGGTTCCCCGAAAAGCGAGAGGGAAATGACGGCATCGTCGGAATATGCGGCGATTCGATCGACAAGGCCCGAGAAACGCTCGGTCGACATGAAGTCGCTCCTCTCGGTGGCGGCGATACCCGGCGAGTTGCCCGAACCGCTCAGGCAAAACGCGGGATACGGACAGTGCACGCATTCGAAGGGGCAGCGCCCTGCGACCTGTATCGCGTAAAAGGCCGGCAGGGAATAGAGCGCGTCGGCATGGGCGGCGATGAACCCGTCGCAGTTCGCCTTCGTGATTCCCTCGAACGCGGCGGTACGCAGGGCGTTACGCTTGGTGTCGCAGGAGAGGATTAGGCGGAGCTG
>QKCE01000146.1 GCA_003245785.1 Spirochaetales bacterium
GCCCGTGAGGACCTGTATCGTGTTGCCGTCGGTGATCCCGAAGGTCGCGGTTTTCTTCGCGGCCTTGTCGCCGCTTATCACGTAAACGCTCGAATAGTTGCCGCTGGAGAGGTAGGGACCGCGGGGCAGGGTCAGGGCGTTCTCTATGACGCCGACCTCGATCTCGGTGGAGACCGAGCCTCCGACGATGGCGTTGGAGGGAACCGTCGAGAAGTCGGACACCACGCGGACGGTGGAGGTCGACGACGATGACGAGGTGGTGGCGGAGCTCGCGATGGAGGTTACCTTACCCTCGGTAACGGTGTCGCCGATCGTGATCGCCACGGGGTCGTTCAGCTTGACCTCGTTGATCCTGTTTTCCGCGACGTCGATCCCGACCTGGATATCCGCCGGGTTCGCCACGACGGCCACGGTCGCGTAAGACGATACGCGGTCCCCCACGGCGACCGAGAGGGTGTACACGAGGCCGTTCGTGCCGCTTCGGATCGTGCACGCGGCGATGGAGGACTTCAGGTCGTCGATGGACTTCTGCTTCTGCTCGACCGTGGTCGCCCGGTTAGAGAGGTCGATCTTGTGCTGAGCCAGGGTTTGCTCCTGGGTCAGCTTCGCGAGTTCGAGGGTGTCGTTCGCGTCCGCCACGGCGTTTTTCGCGGTGGTAAGCTCGCTCGAGGAGGCGATGCCCCGGTCAAAGAGGCCCTGGGTCTGCTCGAGGGTATCGTTCGCGGTCGCGAGGTTGCGTTCCGCGGTCTTTATCGCGATTTCCTGCTGGCGGACGGAGAAACCGTATTCCGTGTCGGTCATGGTCGCGTCGCGCCTGATTTGGTCCAATTCAGCCTGGGCTACCACGAGGTCCCAGTCGAGGTCGTCGGTGACGAGCTGGGCGATGGCCTGGCCCTTCCTGACGGTGTCGCCTTCGCTGACGTACACCGCCGAAACCTGGGAGGTTTCGGGGGAAAGGATGGTTTCCTTGTCCTTGAGCTCGATCGTGCCCGTCGAGGACACGGTATTCCTGATGGTAGCGGTCGTAACCTGTGACTCGTTCCAGAGCTTCAGGGTATAGGAGTCGGACGAGCTCTTGGGGACGAGGAGCCACGCGAGCCCACCGACCAGGAGCAGGACCGCGAGGGTCGCGATCGGCAGGATTGCCTTCCCTTTTTTCTTTCCTGCCGTGCCCCCGCTGGCGGGTTTTCGGCCGCTATCGAATATCAATTCCGTGTTTGGCATATACGTTCCTCCGTATCAATGTCTGCTAAGTCAAGCATACGGTAATGCCATAAGGGGAGTGTTACAGGGGTGTAAAAAGGGGGCGCCGAAACCCGTCGTTATGTTACAGGGGCGTAAAATGAAGTATTATTATAGCGTGAAAAGAAATTTCCCGATTTCCTGGCTGATAATAGGAATTACCGTCCCCGCCCTCGCGATGCTCGCGTGGAACCAGTTCAACTGGCTCGAAGAGCTGCAGATCCGCGAGAAAACCCGCATTCAGGCGCGCATGATCGACGCGGCGCAAAGCCTCGCCAAGCGGGTAAAAGAGGAATTTTACTATCTCCCCTCGGTCTTCAGGCTTCGGGACGCCGACACCCGCGACACGGATTCCGTGATCGCCGAGCGGTACGACTTCTGGAAGTACTACTCGACCGATCCGGACCTCCTTTCCGGCCTCTACCTCGTCGACTCGGCCTCGCTAACCGCGCGCCGCTGGGATGGCTCGGCCTTCCGCCCCTCGAAAATACCGGAGGGGATCAGCCTGCCCCCCGAGGGTTCCCGGCAGCACACCTATTTCACCGCCTTCGCGACGTCTTCCGGCACCGACTTTTCGCTTCTCCTGCCGGTTGAGGGGACGGACCGGAGGAACCTTTACGTGCTCTGCACCCTGGACGAAAACGTGCTCACCCGCTCGGTGATCCCCCAGGTCGCGGAGGAAACCCTGGGGAGCTCCGACACCTACGCCTTTCGCATAGAAGATGTCTCGACTGGTACCGCGCTTTGGGCTTCCGAAGGCGCCCCCGACGATCCCGTTTTCAACCGGATCGACCTGGACGTTCCACTCCTCGGTCAGATCGACCTTCCGGCCTTCGAGCAGGGTCCGTCGATCCGGCTCGAGCGGATTTCCGGCGATTTCGTGCAGGTTTTCTCTTTCATTAAGCAACGCGTCAAGATCGACAACTCCGTCCCCCCCGACGACGTTCCCCCGCAGCTCTTCGTCAATTTCCGCCTCCAGATCGCCAACCGGGACGCCTCCCTCGCGGCCCTTTCCCGGCGGGCCACCGTGCAAAACGCGATCCTGAGCTTCGGGGTCGTCCTACTCCTCGTGGCGGTCATGGTGGTCCTGGCCGAGGCGAACCGCCGGTCGAGGCGGCTCGCGAAGAGCCAGCAGGAATTCATCGCGACGGTGACCCACGAGCTGAAAACGCCCCTGGCGGTCATCTCTTCGGCGGCGCAAAACCTCACCGACGGCCTCATCCGGGACCAGCGAAAGGCGGAGCAATACGGCACCATGATCCGCAAGGAAGCCCTCAGGCTCGGGGTTTCCATAGAGCACTTCCTCCTTTACTCGAATACCAATTCCGTCACCCGGGCCAAGCCCGAGCGGATTCCCGTCTCGGACCTCGTCCAGTCCGCCCTCCGCTTTACCGAGGAGGAACGCCTGCTCAACGGGTTCAGGACCGAGGTGGTCATGCCCCCGGACGAGGCGTTCGTCTCCGGCGACCGGATCGCCCTCGAGTCGGTATTCCGGAACCTGGCGCAAAACGTGCTCCGCCACGCCGGCGCGGGAAAGTACCTCGGGGTGATCGTCTCGGTCAGCGGGGGAAGGCGGGGAAACGGGAGGCGCGGGAACGCGCCCGGAACCGTCACGATAAAGGTCAGGGACAAGGGTCCGGGAATCTCGCCCCGGGAACAGAAAAACGTGTTCGAGCCCTTCATGCGGGGCAGGCACGCCATAAACAACCAAATTCCCGGAAACGGGATCGGGCTCAACCTCGTGCGGCGCATCGTGAACATTCACGGCGGCGCGATCAAGCTCGAGAGCAAACCGGACGCGGGCAGCACGTTCATCGTCACGCTGCCGAGGGCGGTCGACGCCGCCCGCGAAACGGCCGGGGAAGGCATCGATTCAGGAGGAGTATAGTATGGGCGCGAAGATACTGATGATCGAGGACGAAGCCGGCATTATCCTCACGGTCGGGGACAGGCTCTCGGCGGAAGGCTACGAGTTCGAGTCCTGTCCCGACGGGGTGGCCGGCGAGGCCATCGCGCGCAACGGCAACCACGACCTCATCATCCTCGACGTAATGCTTCCGGGAAAGGACGGGTTCGCGATTTGCGGGTCCCTCCGGGCCAACGGCATCGTCAAGCCGATCCTCATGCTCACCGCCCGGGGCCAGGTGTCCGACCGGGTCGCGGGCCTCAAGCTGGGAGCCGACGACTATCTCGGCAAGCCCTTCGACATGACCGAACTGCTCGCGCGCATCGAGGCCCTGCTCCGGCGCGCCGAAGCCTCGGCCAACGCCTACGATACCGGCGCCGAGAAGGCCGACGGGGACCTGGTGATCGACCTGAAGCGGGGATACATTTCCCTGAAGGGAAGCGAGTCGCCGCTTTCGGCCCAGGAAATAAAGCTCTTGGATTATTTTTACCGCCACGCCGACGCGATCGTGTCGCGGGAAGAGCTCCTTAACACGGTGTGGGGCTACGATTCGGACATTACCACCCGCACGATAGACGTGCACGTGGCCCGGCTCCGCCAAAAACTCGGGGACGTGAAGGACGTGCCAAAGTACATCCACACGATCCGCGGCATCGGCTACAAATTTACCCCGCCCAAGGGCTGAGCCTCGCGGCCATACCGGCTAGTGCCGCCTCGCCGCGGCCGCGAGCATACCCCGTCAGGCGGTCACCTCGCAAAAAAG
Organism: Spirochaetales bacterium; assembly: GCA_003245785.1. Taxonomy (GTDB): domain Bacteria; phylum Spirochaetota; class Spirochaetia; order Treponematales; family Treponemataceae; genus Teretinema. Next base: position 3,912 of record QKCE01000146.1, read on the forward strand.
GTATCAGCCTTGGAGCAGGTCCGGGCGCCAGAGCCCCCGGGTCAGGCTGTCCTCGGGAATGAGCCCCGCCAGCTTCCTCAAGTATGCGGAGCGGGAAATATTGACGCCGCCAAAGCGGGCCATGTTGTCGGTATAGACCTGCGAATCGATCATCTTTCCCCCGAGCCGGCCGAAAAAGCGTTCCGCGAAGGTAACGAAGGCGGTCTTCGCCGCGTCGGGTACCCGGGTAAACATTGACTCCCCGAAAAACACCGCGCCGAGGCTCACCCCGTAAAGGCCGCCCACCAGCTCGCCGTCGAGCCAGGCTTCCACGGAATGGGCGAGGCCTTCCCCGTGAAGCTCCGAATACGCCTCGATCATGTCGTCGGTAATCCAGGTCCCGTCCTGGCCGGGACGCGCCACGGCGGAGCAATGCCGGATGACCCGGTCGAAGGCCGTGTCGACGCGCACCTCGAAGGGGGACTTTTTCATCGACCGGGCGAGCCTCGAGGGAACGTGGAAATTCTCGGGAAGGATCACGAACCGCGGGTCCGGGGATTGCCAGTAAAGCGGATCCTCCTCGTTGAACCAGGGGAATATGCCCTGGGCGTAGGCGGAGATCAGCATGCCCGGAGACAGGTTGCCGCCGACGGCTACCACGGTACCGGGAACTTCCTCGGGGTCGGGGAACCTGAAGCGGTCTTCTATGTCGAGCCAGGGGAAATCCGGGTCGCACCGGGAATCCGCGTCGAATTCCCTCTTACACCGGGCGGACATGCGCTAGGCGCCCGTCCCGGCGTCGGCTTTCTCCGCCGAAACCCCGGTAACCCGTATGGTCCCCAGGCCGGCGCCATCGCCCTCGGGGTCTTTCACCTCGGGGGGAACCGCCTCGCAGCGGGCCACTCCGCCGGAGGAAAGCTCCCCGAAAAGCACGAGGTCCACGAGGGGCGTCGTGACGAGGTCTTCCACCAGGCGGGACACGTTCCGGGCGCCGAATTCCGGCGAGTAGCCGAGGCGGGCGAGCAGGGTCACGGCTTCCTGGGAAACCTCGAGGCTCACGCGCTTTTCCGCGAGCCGCCCGCGCACCGAATCGAGTTCCTTCCGCACGATGGATTCCATTACCTCCGCGGACAGGTGGCCGAAGCGCACCACCGCGTCGAGGCGGTTGCGGAATTCCGGGGTGAAGGTACGGTCCACCGCCTCGTTCACCGCCTCGTCGGTAACCTCGCGGCCGCCGAAGCCGATCATGGGCTTGCCTATCTCCCGGGCGCCGGCGTTGCTCGTCATGATCAGGATCACGTTCCGGAAGTCCGCCTTCCGGCCCTGGTTGTCCGTGAGGGTGGCGTAATCCATTATCTGGAGGAGGATGTTGAAGATGTCCTGGTGGGCCTTCTCGATCTCGTCGAGAAGGACCACGGCGTGGGGGGTCTTCCGGACCGCGTCGGTCAGGAGTCCCCCTTCCTCGAAGCCCACGTAACCCGGCGGCGAGCCTATGAGCCGGCTCACGGTGTGCTTTTCCTGGTATTCGCTCATGTCGAACCGGTGCATCGCCACCCCCAGCTCCGAGGCCAGGGTGCGGGCGAGCTCGGTCTTGCCGACCCCGGTAGGGCCCACGAAGAGGAAGTTCGCCACGGGCTTGCCCGGGGCGCGGAAGCCCGCGCGGGAGCGCTTCACGGCCTTCGCCACCGCGGCGACCGCGGCTTCCTGGCCGAAGATCGCGCCGGAAAGCACCGGCTCGAGCTCCCTGAGTCGCTCGGTCTCGTTGGTGGTCACCGTGCGCTCCGGGATGCGGGCGACCTTCGCTACCACGGTCTCGATAAGCGCGCGGTCGATTACCGGTATCGCGCCGGCGACCGAAACGGCGGCTTGGGCGCCGTCAGCCTTTCGCGGCGGGGATTCCGGACCCGCCCCGACTTTCGCGCCGGCGGCGGCCGCCGCGCCTTCGGACGAAGCCGCCAGCGCCGCGTCGGCCTTCCCCCCTTCGGGATCCGATCGCCCGGCGACGTCGGCATCTGCCTTGGCCGATTCGGCTTCGCCCTTCGAGGTATCGGCTTCTTCGTCCGCGACGGGATTCGTCCCTGTCTCGCTTTCGGCCTTCGCCGGTTCAGCCGCGGTTCGGGGACCCGCGAGGATGCGCGCCCTCGCCCCGGCCTCGTCGATTATGTCGATCGCCTTGTCCGGGAGGCGGCGCTCGGTTATGTACTGGTCGGAAAGGACGACCGCCTGCTCGATCGCCTCGTCGGTGTAGGCGACGCCGTGGAATTCCTCGTACCTTTTTTTAAGGCCCTGGAGGATGGCGACCGCGTCGGTCACCGAGGGCTCGAGGATGTCGATTTTCTGGAACCGCCGCGACAGGGCGTGGTCCTTCTCGAAGTATTTGCTGTATTCCTCGTAGGTGGTCGAGCCGATGCAGCGGATCTTCCCGGAGGAGAGCACGGGCTTCATGAGGTTCGACGCGTCGAGGGTGCCGCCGCCGGAGGAGCCGGCGCCCACGAGGGTGTGTATCTCGTCGATGAAGAGGATCGCCTTTTTCTTTTTGAGGAGTTCCTCGGTCACGCGCTTGATCCGTTCCTCGAAGTCGCCGCGGAACTTCGTGCCCGCCACCAGGGCCCCCATGTCGAGGCTGTAAATCTCGTAACCCGAGAGGAGCTCGGGCACGTCGCCGGAGGCGATGCGCTGGGCGAGTCCCTCGGTGATCGCGGTCTTGCCCACCCCCGCGTCGCCCACGTGGATGGGGTTGTTCTTCATGCGCCGGCAAAGCACCTGCACGGTCCGCTCGATCTCGTCGGCCCTGCCGATAAGCGGCTCGAGGGACCCGGCGCGGGCGAGGGCGGTGAGCTCGACGGTAAAGCGCTCGAGGAAGGTTTTTTTCGACTGCTTCTTTTGGGTACCCTCGTCAAGGGCCGGTTCCTCGCGGGGGGAACCCTCCGCCTCGCCGGCCCCGTCACCGGCTTCCCTGCCCGAGGGACCTCCCGGGGAGGGGGATTCGCCCGAGCCGCCGTCGGATAGCGGGTCGAAGAGGCCGCCCACGAAATCGGAAAGGCCGTCGTCCCCGCCTATTTCGGCGTCCATTTCGCCGCGGGAAACCTCGCCGTCGTCCACGCCCCCGTGGCTGATCACCTCGAGGAGCATGAGCCGGTCCAGGCCGCCCCGGCGAAGGTAATAGGAGCTGTAATTCCGCTCCTCGTCGAGGAGGCTCACGAGGATGTCGCTCAGTTCGAGCACCGGTTTTTCCGCGCTTTCGCAATGGATTACCGCCCGCTGGAACACGCCCTGGAAGCCCACGGTCTGGAGGGGTTCCCGGCCGGTCATGACGGGCATGTTTTTCCTGAGGTATTCGTCCACGCTGTCGTGGATGTACGGGATATCCGCCCCGCACAGGGTGAGGATCTTGAGCGCCGGGGAATGGTCCAGCGCGGCGAGCAGGATATGTTCGGGCGTCACGTACTCGTGCGCCCTCGTCCTGGCGTCGGTCCAGGCCTGGTCGAGGACCTGCTGAACCGCGCCGCTGATCTTGATTTTCACGTTAACTCCATTACGCATCGGAGCGGAAACCCGTTCGCCCGCGCCGCCTCGTGCACCTGCACGCAGCGGGTAGCCGCGATATCGTAGGTATAGGTGCCCACGACGCCCCTGCCCTTCCGGTGCACGTCCTCCATGATTACCCACGCGTCTTCCTGGCTTTTGTGGAAGACGGCGACGAGCACGGCTATCACGAATTCCTTCGTCGTGAAGTCGTCGTTCAGGAGGATAACCCGGTACTGCTCGGGTTCTCGCAAGTCCTCGGATAACCCGGTCTTGCTTTCGGTTCCGTTCATGAATTCCATACGCAATAAAAATACTGCAATTCCGCCGCCGAAACAACAGCTTTATCGGCGCCGACGCCCTTGAAAGAGCGCCCGAGCCATGTCATTATGGGGTCATGAAATCCGTCGTATCCTGGAACGTGAACGGCATCCGCGCCGTGGAAAAAAAGGGCTTTTTGGATTGGTTCGCGGGCGAATTGCCCGACGTACTATGCATCCAGGAAACGAAGGCGCACCGCGGCCAGGTCAGTCCCGAACTCGCGGAACCCGCCTTCGGCGAACACCGCTACAAGTCCTGGTGGAGCTCCGCGAAAAAGGCGGGCTACTCCGGCACCGCCATCTATTCTAGGATCGAGCCCGAGGACGTACGCTTCCTCGGGGTCCCCGAGTTCGACGACGAGGGCCGCGTCGTGATCGCGCGCTTCCCCGAAGCGGACGTGATCTCGGCGTATTTCCCCAATTCCCAGGAGGCGGGGGCGCGGCTAGGCTACAAGCTCGGCTTCAACGCGGCGATCCGCGCCGAATGCGACCGGATAGTCGCCGAGGGCCGCAACGTGATCCTCTGCGGGGACTACAACGTGGCCCACAAGCCGATCGACCTCGCGAACCCGAAAAGCAACGAGAAAAACCCGGGGTACCTCCCCGAAGAGAGGGCCTGGATGGACTCCTTCATAGGCGCGGGCTACGTAGACACCTTCCGCGCCTTTTGCGACGAGCCGGCCCGGTACACCTGGTGGAGCTACCGCTTCCGCGCCCGGGAAAAGAACATCGGGTGGCGGATCGACTATACCTGCGTGAACCCCTCGTTCATGGAGCGGGTGGAAACGTCGACGATCCTGGCGGACGTGACGGGTTCCGACCATTGCCCGGTCAAGCTGACCTATGCGAATAAAGTATAACGCGCCGACTACCCTCACCTACGCGTTTCTCTGTACCCTGATCGTCCTCCTGGACGGTTCGGTCGTGCACGGGCTCACCCGGGCGTTTTTCACCGTGCCCGACGCGATGAGCTTCGACCTCCTCGACCCGCTCGATTACCTCCGCCTTTTCACCCATATCGCGGGCCACGCCGACTGGAACCACCTGATCAACAACTTCGCCTATATCCTGCTCCTGGGTCCCATGCTCGAGGAAACCTACGGCTCGCTTACCATGGCGCTCATGATCGTCGTGACCGGCTTCGTGACCGGCGTCCTGAACGCCTGCTTTTTTCCCCACCCGCTCCTGGGCGCCTCGGGCGTCGTCTTCATGATGATCCTCCTCGCCTCCTTCACGAACCACGGGAAGAACGACGTGCCCCTGACCTTCATCCTCGTGGTAATCCTCTATCTGGGGCGGGAAATACTGAACGCCTTTACGGGGGACGACATTTCCCAGTTCGCCCACCTCGCCGGGGGCCTCTGCGGGAGCCTCTTCGGCTTCTTCCAGCCCCCGATCTCCTCGTCCGCCCGGGCGAGGGCGGCACGGCGCAAGGAAATCCCCGCGGCGTTCCCGCCGTCGGCCCCGGCCGTCCCCGCGATGCCTTCCGCGT
>QKCE01000183.1 GCA_003245785.1 Spirochaetales bacterium
ACCGCGGTGACGCCTACCGTCGAGAACAGGATGGGCGGATACCCTTCTTTCTGCTTGATTCCCGTGAGCAGCATTATCGCGACGACCATGGTGCCGAAGGGAAGCGTATCCAGGACGAAGCCCGAGAACGCCACGATTCGGTGCGCGGCGATGGCGCTGATTCCCATCACCGGAATGAACAGGTCATGGGCAAGGTTGAACATGACGATCAGTCCCGACATCGACGCGGAAATGCCGATTATCAGGATCGCGAGTACCGCGAACAGGATGTAGGGATTTACCGAGCCGTGCATCCCGCCGATTCCCTTCAGCATCCACCCGAAAGCCGGGGTGGAGGAGATAAGCTGGCCGAGCGCCATGTTGATCAGGATGATCGCGGGAATTCCGGCGATTTCGGCGCCGCTGTTGAACTGCTCGACGAGCTTGTTCAGCTTGGCGATCGGCTTGCTCTTTCCCGAATCCTCGTTAAAGGGCATGTAGGGATAGAACAGGAGGACCGATATGCCCACGCCCACGAGAAGCGAGAAGAAGGGGCTCATGTGAAACACGTTGAAGCAGACGAAGATCGCGGCGGTGGGAATGAGGATAAAGAACCACGGGGGGAGGTTCTTTTCCTCGAACCTCGCCTGCGCCAGCGGGCCGAACTCGAAGTTCTTGCCGGCCGCGATATCCTTTTCCCACATGCGCGACATGCCCCAGAGGGACGCGACGAGGATGAACAGGCCGCCGGTCGTCGCGATGACGGGGGCGGCCATCGCGCTGGTGTCGACGAGGAACTTTACCGCGAAGATGTTTATTATCGAGGGCGTGCCCGGAAGCGCGCCGCCCACGGTCGAGCCGAGGATGATGAGCACGGCGATGAAGCGCCTGGGGATATTGACCTCGTGCATGATGCTCGCGGCGATCGCTATCTGGGTGAAAAGGATCGCGAAGTTGTCGATACCCGCGTAGGCCATGAGAACGCCCATGAGGATGATGAGGAAGGCGCCCACGATTCTCTTTTTGGGCGCCGAAACGTTTCTGGTCAGGGTCCGAAGGACGACTTTGGCGAACGAGTCCGCGGCGCCGCTGACCGATACGATCTTGCCGAAGGTCGCGCCCGCCAGGAAGAGCGGGATGAGCGTTCCCGCCATCATTCCGATCCCCTTGTTGATCGTTTCGTCCCAGGACGTGCCGATAGCGAGGCCGCTGGTGATCATCAAAATCAGGGCAACGATTATCGATACCCAGGAAAGATGCAGTCCCTTGTACGTCAGGAGAATGAGCATGACAAACCCCAACAGGACGCCAAATACGGACAGTGCTATAGACATATAGCCCTCCTCTTCAATTTTCGAGATTGAGATTTATTATATTTCCGGGATTTTCAGCCCGCTACATGACGAATGAACAAAAAACCTTCCGGTTTTGTGCGCGTAGACCAAATAGCGCGTAAAGACCGGCGATGGATTAATCGCGCCTACCTTTATATCACACGGCAGCACAAAAAGCCCCCTCAATTTGTGCTCGCGGCATGATGTCCGGCGAAGGTCCCGCGTCTATAATGACGGCACCTCGAATAGGAGATTTTGAATAATGTACAAAATTGCCGATACCTGCGTAGGTTGCCACAACTGCGCGATGGAGTGCCCCATGCAGGCGATAGACTACGCGGGCCTCAAATACGAGATAGATCAGGACAAATGCGTTCAATGCGGATTATGCGAAAGGCTTTGCCACACCGCATCGATAAAAGATACCGACGAAATTAAACCGGTAGAAAAACACGGGCCGCTCGAGATGGAATGCGATCTCGTCGTCTGCGGTTCCGGAACCGGGATGATCGCCGCGGTAAGGGCCGCGCAGGCCGGGAAGAAGGTCATAGTTCTCGAAAAATCGAAAAAGACCGGGGGAAATACCGATTACGCCCACATGTTCTTCCCCGTATACACGGAACTCCACGAACGGCACGGTTTTGAGGACGTGCGGGTCGATGCGGTGGAAGAGTTCTGGAACAGATCGGGCAAAAAAGTCGAAAGGGAACTGATCGAGACGGCCGTATACGCCTCGGGGGAATTCTTCGACTGGCTGCTCCAATTTCCGGAAACGGAAAAACACTTCGATATAGTATCCCTCGGCGAAATGCGAAACGTGGGTCCGATGTACACCTCGGCCATGATCGTCTTTCCCGACCGAATGTACGACAACCTTCTCTGCCGCGATCCCGCCATCGGGCCGGGATGGGCGGGAACATTCATAAAAAACCTGATGTTCAAGACGATCAGGGAACAAAAACTCGACGTCGAGATCCTGACCGAGCATGCCGCGAAACGCCTTACCCTCGACGAAAACGGCGCGATTACCGGGGTGGTCGCGGAAGACGCCGGGGGAATGATAAACATCAAGGCGAAGGCCGTCGTTCTCGCCACCGGCGGAATGGGAAGGAGCGACGAAAAGCTTCGGAAGTACTTCGGGTTCTTCGACTGCGAAACCCCGATTCACCGGTTTTCGGTCCCGACCGACACCGGCGACGCGATCGACATGCTGCAGGAACTCGGCGTCGAGCCGGATCCGCAGAGGATGTTCGTGTCCCTCTTCGGTCCGGCGCACCACCCCTTCAGCTACTGCGTATACAGGATTCTCGAGCACCCGACGAGCCTCTGGGTCAACCTGAACGGAGAGCGCTGGCAGGACGAATCCGGCGGGCTCATGACCGGTAGGATGAAGATAAAGGATCAGCCAAAGGAAATTACCTGGGGGATATACGGCCAGGCAGACATCGACCGGATCGCGAATCAGTACCTGAACGACCCGGCCCTCGCCCGGGAAAAGTTCGTGTACGAATGCTACCAGCGGGACCTCGACGAAGAGGCGGCGCTTCCGAAACCTCCCGTATTCAAGGCGGATACGCTCGAAGAACTCGCGGGAAAGCTGGGAATCGACGCGAAAAAGTTGCGGAATACCGTCGAGCGGTATAACGGCTTCTGCAGAAATGGCAAGGACGACGATTTCGGCAAGCCGGGAAAAAACCTGGTCGAACTGGGAAGCGGGGGACCGTATTACGCGGTCTACGGGCAGCGCTTTTCCGAAGGGGCCTTCGGCGGCCTTCGCGTAAATACGAGCTGCGAGGTAACCAGGGAAGACGGCTCGATTATCCCGGGATTGTACGGCGTGGGCGACGCGACCTCCGCCATGCACAACCAGGGGGAACTCGCCCCCATTTCCGAACTTACGTGGGCGACCGCTTCCTCGTATCTTTCGGGCGGCAACGCGGCGGAATACATCGAGAAGTTGAACGGAACAAGAGGGTAAGGAAATGAGCAAAGAAATAAGAAAACCGGACATGACCCCGAGCAGGACGTCAATGCCCTCGCAGGCTCCGGGAGCCAGGATCGGCAACTATAACGAGATAAAAACGGGGTATACCGCCGAACTCGCGGTAGCGGAAGCGCTCCGGTGCATGAACTGCCCGGGACGGTATTGCGCGCGGAACTGCCCGATACACAACCCGGTGCCCCAAATAAACGAAAGGATAAGGGAAAAAGATTTCGACGGGGCATGGGAACTCCTTGCCTCCAACAGCCCCCTGCCGGAAGTCTGCAGCAGGGTCTGCGATCAGTCAAGGCAATGCGAAAGCGAGTGTTCGCGCGGAATCAAGCACGAGGCGGTGAGCATCGGCGGGCTTGAGCGCTTTCTCGCGGACGGATACGCGGGAAAAAACGCCGGCATCGAGGTTGCGCCCCCGACGGGAAAAAAAGTGGCTATCGTGGGCGCGGGCCCGGCGGGCATCTCGGCCGCCTGGGACCTCATGCGGAAGGGACACTCGGTTACCGTTTTCGAGAAGCAGGAAGAACCCGGCGGCCTGATGATGTACGGCATTCCGAACATGAAACTGGACAAGGGGCTCCTGCTGAAAAGATTCGAGCTCATGAGGACTTTGGGGGTTAAATTCATCTGCGGCGCCGAAGTCTCCAAAGACATCCCCGCTGCCGACCCTCTGAAGGATTTCGACGCGGTGCTCCTTGCCATAGGAACCGCCGAGGCCAGAAAACTCAACGTTTCGGGTAGCGGCGCGACTGGAGTGGTACAGGCCGTCGAATACCTCAAGGCCGGCACGAGAAACGCCCTCGAGAAGGGATACGAACTCGACCCCGCCCTCGACGCGGCCGGGAAAAACGTAATAATAATCGGCGCGGGCGACACCGGCACCGACTGCGCGGCCACCGCGATCCGTCAGGGCGCGGCGTCGATCCATCAGTTTGAAATCGCGCCAAAGCCCGAAGCCCTGCCCGGCGCCGAAAAACTGCCCTGGAAGGACTGGCCGAGGGTATTCAAAACGGAGTACGGCCAGGAAGAGGTTATCGCGAAATACGGCGAGGACCCGAGAATTTACGGCATCCGGACGGAGGAAATCCTTTCGGACGGCAGCGGTAAAGTGAAGGAAATAAAAACGGTCCTGGCCGACGGCGGGAAAAAAACGTGGAAGGCCGACCTGGTAATCACCGCGATGGGCTTCACCGGCCCGGACACCCGCATTCTTACGGACCTGGGAGTAAAAACCGACGGCCGCGGAAACGTCGTCGCCGGCGAGGAGGATTACGGGACCGGGGTCGACAAGGTGTTTGCCTGCGGCGACGCCCGACGAGGCCAAAGCCTGGTCATTCGGGGAGTCGCGGAAGGAAAGGAAGCCGCGGCCTCGATCGACCGATACCTCAATCCCTGAAAGGGGGCCCGCTGGCCCCTTTTTCGGGTTTGTACATGCCTTGTACCTAATTCCGTGCTACAATACCGGGATGTTGAATTTTCGACGGCTTGGCGACCGCGCCGCGTTCGCCGTTGCTTTGCTTGCCGCCCTGTTCGCGGGCTATTCGGTCTTTTCGGTATCCGGAGGAACGGCCCGCAGGAACGAGCGCCTTCGGCTGCAGGAACAGGTCGCGCAGCGATTGGAGTCCGATTCCCAGCTCCTGAAAGACTTGAGTTTTCAGTTCGTGGCCAATCAGGACCTTAACGATTCCCTTTATGCCTACGGGACCCGGGCAAACCGGTACGACGTGGGGTTGTACAACCTTTCGTTCATGCGCCACCTGGAAAGCCAGGGAGTGGCCTCGACGCTGCTTTCCGAGGCGTTTTTTTTTGATTTCAACGATCCCTCGCGCACTCCCCTGACGATGACCGAGGATTTTCTCCGCCCCGAGCTGGCCCTGGTTCGTCAATCGATTTTCGATGCGGCCCTGGCGGCCGACGGGAAGATTGCATGCCTCCCCGCCCCCCTGACGGTGTCTTCCGATACCTATCTCGTGGCGGGTCGCCTGATCAAGCGGTTGCGTACCGCCGACCCCATCGGGGTGCTCGTTTTCCTTTTCGACGTCGATATCCTCGCCCGGAGGATCGAGTCCCTGTCCGCGGAGACCTTCGGTCCCGGGACCGAAACACTGCGTTTCCTCGTCGGTCCGGACGGTACGGCCCTCGTACCGCCGGACTCCCCGGTCGCCCTTGCCCTGCCGGCGCGGAACGGAGCCGGATCGCCCGGCGGCGTCTATCCAATCTCCGTAAATGGCGTTCTCCGGGAAGCTTTTTATGCCGAACTTTCCGGTACGGGACTCTTTCTCGTTAGCGCTTGCCTTGACGTCCGTGCCCTGGGGGGGGTCGCGCGGTTGGGGATCGCCCTAGCCGCGGCGGGATTGACCGCGGGCCTCGCGCTCATCGCCTTTGGCCGGTTCGTCGCCTGGGCCGCCGGGAAGGGCTCCCCGTTCGGCGCCCCCGCCGAGGCGGCGCGTCTCGAGGGCCTGAGCGAGCGGGAACGGCAAATCGTGACCCTGCTCCTGCGGGGCTTGAGCAACAAGGAAATCGCCGCCCAGATTGGCGTGAAAGAACAGACCGTCAAGAATTACCTTCATGTCCTCTACGAGAAGATCGGGGTCCATGACCGCGTTTCCGCCCTTCTCAAGCTGCGGGGCGATCCCCCGAAAGCGCTTCCCGGCGGGGGGAGTACGTAAGTACTCTTTCGCGTAAAGTACCAAAGTACCGATTGCGTGCCGCTCTCGGGCGGGTTTTCACTATTCCCATAGCCGGCGTCGACCGGTAAGGAGGAACTATGAAACGAATCGCTATCGTCACCGTCGCCTTGGCCGCCATCGCGCTGGCCTCTTGCGCGGGAGGGAAAAAGGACGCCGCCGGGGCGGCGCCCCAGAAGCTCATGATCTACACTTCCATGAAGGAAGTCCTGATCGGGGACCTGAAGAACGCCTTCGTGGCGAAATATCCCAATATCAGCGTCGATTACTATTCGGCCGGCGCGGGAAAGATCATGGCCAAGCTCGCCGCGGAACGCCAGTCCGGCCAAATCGTCGCGGACGTGCTGTGGACGAGCGAGGTACCGGACTTCCTCTCCTTAAGGAAGGAAGGCATGCTCGAAGCCTATAAGTCCCCCGAGGCGGAAATGTCGACGAGCCCGGTCAAGGATCCCGACGGCTATTTTACCGCGGCCCGTCTCGGTACCCTCGCGGTCGTGTACAATACCGACAAGATAAAGAACCCGCCCGCCTCGTGGGACGACCTTTTGAAACCGGAATACAAGGGGGCCTTCGCCATCGCGAACCCGGCCCTGTCCGGAACCGCCTTCGTGTCCGTGGGCGCCCTGGTCGAGAATTTCGGCTGGGAATTCATTGAGAAACTGCGGGCCAACGGCGCCATGATGGGCCAGGGATCCGGGCAGGTCGTCGACGATACCGCCGTGGGTTCCCTTTCGGGCTGCATAGGCGTGGACTATATCGCCCTCGACAAGGTGGAAAAGGGCGCTCCCCTGGGCTTCGCCAACATGCCCGAGATGCTCGTCATTCCGAGCCCGGCGGCCATCATCAAGGGAACGAAAAACCTGGACGCCTCCCGGAAGTTCATCGACTTCATCCTTTCCAAGGAAGGACAGGAGATCATCGCGAAGGCGAACACGATACCGGTCCGCGTGGACGTGCCGGCCCGAACCGAGATGGGCCTCGTCGCCTCGGAAGCAGCGGTCCGCCGCGCCCTCAACGTGAATTACGAGAAGCTCGGCGCCGAAAAGGAAGCCATGCTCGAGCGCTTTACCTCGATCATGACCAAGTAGGCCCCCCCCCGAATCGGGCGCCGGCCCGGCAATTTCCGGCCGGGCCCGATTTCCCCATTGGAGATTCAATTCATGTCAGATATTCGTTTCCGTTCCGTACGCAAGTCGTACGGCGACCGGACCGTATTCCAGGGCTTGGACCTGCATATACGGTCGGGAGAATGCTTCGTGCTGGTAGGCCCGTCGGGCTGCGGCAAGACGGTGATCCTCCGCCTCTTGGCCGGGTTCGAAACCCCGGACGAGGGCGAGATCGCCATAGGGGAGCGCGTCGTGGCCAGCCCCAGGCACGCGATCCCCCCCGAGGACCGCAGGATCGGCGTGGTATTCCAGGATTACGCGGTATGGCCCCACATGAACGTGGAAGAAAACGTGGCATACCCGCTCAAGATGCGCGACGTGCCGAAACCGGAGATCGCGCCCCGGGTGGCCCAGGCCGTGGACCAGGTTAACCTGAAAGGGTACGAAAAGCGCCTGCCGAGCCAGCTTTCGGGCGGCCAGCAGCAGCGTGTCGCCCTTTCCCGCGCCCTCGTGGCCGAAGGGGAGGTGATGCTCCTCGACGAGCCCCTCACCAACCTCGACGCAAACCTTCGCGAGGAGATGCGCTTCGAGATAAAGGCGCTTCAGCGCAAGATCGGCGCGACCATCCTCTACGTCACCCATGACCACGACGTGGCCCTGGCGATCGCGGACCGCATCGCCGTCATGGACGGCCACGGGATAATCCGCCAGATAGGCACGCCGGAAGACGTGTACGAGAACCCCGCGGATCCCTTCGTGTGCCGCTTTCTCGGCGTTTCGTCGTTTATGGAAACCGAGCGCCGCGGGTCCGCGCAGGTTTTGCGCGGCACCGACTTCGTGCTCGGGACGCCCCCCGACAGGCTCGGATCTCCCTCGGAAGCGGTCGCCGCGTTCAGGCCGATGGACGCGGTCGTGTCCCGGGAAGAAGGCCCCCTCGGCGAGGGTCAGGCCCTCGGCACGGTCGAGCGCGTTTCGTTGCTCGGCCCCATCGTCGATTTCCGCATCCGCATAGGCGTTCAGGTCCTCCGTTGCCAGGTGCAGACCGAGGAAGCGGTGGCCCGGAACGTGATTTTTGAGGAAGGCGAGACCTGCGTCGTCTCCTTCCATGACCCGAAATGGTTCTCCGCCGCCGAGAGCGGAATCGAGGAAGCATGATGGAATCTCCCCTCAAGCGAAAGAAATGGGGAACGGCCGAATTCCTTTTGGCGTTTTCCATACTGATCCTGGTCGTGGTAGTCGCGGTGCCGGTCGTGCTGATCCTCGCGACCGCCTTTTTCGAGGACGGAAGGCTCAACGTCCAGGCAATCGCCAAGGTGCTGAAGGACCCCGATACCTACGGCGCCCTGTGGAACTCCATCGTGATCGCCGCCGGTACCACGGTCGTCTCCACGACGATCGGCGTGTTCTTCGCGTGGCTCGTGGCCCGGACCGACCTGCCCTTCAAGAAGACCATGAAGGCCCTGTTCCTCGTGCCCTTCATGCTGCCCTCGTTCATCGGGGCCCTGGCGTGGAAGATACTGCTTTCTCCCCGGGCCGGTTACATCACCAAGATCATCATGGAATTTTTCGGCCTCGAGAAGGCGCCCTTCGACATCATGTCCATCGGCGGCATCGTCATGGTCGAGTCCATGTACCTTTTCCCCTTCGTGTTCCTACAGGTGGCCGCGGCCCTCGAGCGCATGGACCCGACCCTGGAAGAGTCGGCGCGGATATCCGGCGCGGGACTCCTCACGATCACCCGCAAGATAACCCTGCCCCTGGTGATGCCCTCGATCCTGGCGGGTGCCCTGCTCATCGCCCTTTACTCCCTCGCGCACTTCGGCGTTCCCGCCATCCTGGGAACCGAAAAGGGCATTTACAACATCCCCACGAAGATTTACGAGCGGATCCATTCCTCGGGCGGTTCAATGGCGGGCATCAAGGTAGGCACGGTGCTTTCCACCATATTGGTTATCGCCGCGGCCATAATCCTGAAGGTCCAGGACATGATCCTGAAGCGCGGGCAGTTCCAGATAATCGCCGGAAAGAGCATGCGCCCGGTGGTCCTGAAGCTCCGGGGGCTCAAGGTACCGCTCCTCGTGATAAGCATCGCGTACCTGGCCTTTACCGTGGTGCTTC
>QKCE01000286.1 GCA_003245785.1 Spirochaetales bacterium
GCGAAGAGAGAAAATAACGCGATGAGGTAAATATGGAGCCTTTTCGTCATGATACTTATCAGAGTATCGGCAGAATGGTATGATAAATACAATGAAAGAGCAGTCCGAAACCCGCGAACGGCTTCACGCGACGGCGCTCGACGCGCCGAAATCGAGCGGGGTCTACCTGTGGAAGGACGAAACCGGGCTGGTAATCTACGTCGGGAAGGCGAAAAACCTGAAAAACCGCCTCTCATCGTACTTTACCTCCAACCGCGACCTCAAGACCCGCATTCTCGTATCCCGGGCCCATTCCATAGAATATATCACGACGGAGAACGAATACGAGGCCCTGCTTCTCGAAAATACCCTCATCAAGCAATACGGCCCGCGCTACAACATCAACCTGAAGGACGGAAAAAGCTATCCCCTCGTCAAGATCACCAAGGAGGAATTCCCGCGGGTATTCCGGACGAGGCGCATGCAGAACGACGGGGCGCGCTATTTCGGCCCCTTTCCGAACGTCCCCGCCATCGACGTCTTCCTGGATTTCGTGAAGCGCAACTACCGGCTCCGGCAATGCCGGATCCTCAAGAAGCGGTCGTCTCCCTGCCTCTATTACCACATCGGCCTCAGCTCGGCCCCCTGCTGCGGGAAGGTAACCGCCGAGGAATACGCCCGGTCGGTCGAGGAAATCGCCCTCCTTCTCGAGGGGAACACGGCGGAATCGGTGGCCCGCCTGGAGCGCATGATGAAGGACGCCGCGAAGGACCTCCTTTTCGAAAAGGCCGCGCGTCTCCGGGACGGCATCTCCGCGATCCGGGAACTCCGGGAACAAAACGCCGTGGTGGACCTCGATCCCGAGGCCCGGGACTACATTGCCTGGGCGGCCGAGGGGACGATGGTCACCTTCGCGGTCCTGCGCATGCGGGGCGGCAAACTGGTGGCCCGGGACCTCTACCGCGTGCGGAGCCTGAAGGACGAGGAGGAAATCCTCCCGGAGTTCCTTATGGCCTTCTATACCGACCGGGAGGACGTGCCGCCCCGGATATTCGTGCCCAACGAGAGCGGTCTCGCCCTCGCCGAGAGGTGGATCGCCGAAAGCCTCGGCGCCCGAACCCGCATCGAGGCCCTCTCCCCGGATACGGACGCGGCGTCGGGGGACGAGTCGAGGCGCCACGCCGCGGCCATGGCGATGGCGGCCTTCAACGCCCGGGAAGACGCGGCCCGCAGGCTCCGGGAACACGGGGACTTCCCCGCCCTGGAGGAACTCAAGAACCTCCTCGGCCTCCCGGCGATCCCGTCGCGCATCGAGGGCTTCGACATCGCCCATATCGGCGGCCGCCTCCCGGTGGCGAGCCTCATTTCCTTCAAGGACGGAAACCCGGACCGCAAGAATTACCGCATGTTCCGGCTCCGCTCGACCGACGGCGTGATCGACGACTTCGCCTCCATGCGGGAGGTCACGGGCCGGCGGTATTCAAGGCTCCTGAACGAGGGGTCGGACCTGCCTGACCTCCTCCTCATCGACGGCGGCATAGGCCAGGTGAACGCGGTGAAGGGCGTGCTCGACGCCCTCGGCGCGGACATCCCCATCGTGGGACTCGCGAAACGGGACGAGGAGCTCTACCTGCCCGGCCAATCCGTCCCCGTCTCCCTCCCCCGCCGCTCCGACGCGCTCCGGCTCCTCCAGCGGGTTCGGGACGAGACGCACCGGTTCGCGACGACGAGAAACCAACGCCTCCGGACTAAGGAAAATACCACGCTGATCTTCGAGAACCTGCCCGGCGTCGGGCCGAAAAAAGCGGTAAAGATGCTCGAGCGCTACGGCTCCCTCGAGGGCCTGGTTTCCGCGCTCTTCCCCGCGGGCCAAGCCGCCGGGCAACCCGCGGCGGGCGGCGGGGTCGCACTCCCCACGGAAGCCGTCAACCCGGTCCCGGACCCCGGGGCCCTCGCGGAACTCGCGCGACTCGCGGGCCTGTCGGCCTCCGCGGCCGGCGCCCTCGCGGCGGCGGTTCCCGCCCTCGTCGAGGAGCGGAAAAAGGAGCGCGCGGCCCGCGCGCAAGGCGGGAAGCCGGCGTTCGGAGGAAGCGGCGAGAACGCGGCGGCGCGGATTTCCGCCCTCGCGGAACTGGCGGGGAGCGCGGGCTTGCCGGAGCCGGATATCGATGACGGGGGGGAAGGCCTCGCGGCCGAAGGCGGCGGGGAGTACGGTCCCGAGTCGGAAGACTGAAAAAAGACTGATGCTTCGGGTCTGGCCTGAGGGCTTAGGCCCGGTCAGTCCCAGACGGCGACGGCCGGGGCCCTGCCCTCGAGGCGCATCGCCGAATAAATGAATAGCTCGGTCTGCACGCCCTGGAGGGCCGCGCCGGTTTGCCGCATGGAAAGGTCCGTGTCGGCCAAGAGGGCGAGCATACGGGCGGTCGCGTCGGCGTTCCACCTTCGGGAAGCCGACCGGTATTGCTCGATCGCGCGCTTCCCGGAAAATCCCGCCTTTTTCAGGGAGAACTCGTCAGTCGTCCCCTCGGCGGCGAGGCGGTGCCAGTCGGCGAGCTTCCGGAAGCAATAGGTGAGCCCCGCCATCAGCTGGACGGGGGAGGATTCCTTGGAAAGGGACAGCTTCTTCCAGATGCCCAGGGCGGCGTCCAGGTCGCCCGAGGACATGGCGTCGAACAGGGTGAAGGGGCTCTCTTCGCGGTTGTGCTCCAGAATCGACAGGGCTTCATCCTCGGTAACCCGGTGGCCGGGGCCGAAAAGCAGCACGAACCGCGAGCAGGCGGTTTTCAGGGCGTCGGTATTGTTCTCCACGAGTTCCAGGATAGCCGTCACGGCGTCGGCATCGACCGACAGCCCTTCCTTCCGGAAATACTCGTTCACCCACTGTTCCTTCCGGTTTTCGAACATTTCCCAGAAAATGCGCTTGTTCGCCTTCGGCACCAGGGCCTCGAGCTTTTTATCGACCCCGATCTCGTCGGAAACGAGCACGAGATAGGAGGCGCCGTCGTTCCCGGCGGAGGCCGCCCAGGAGGCGATAAGCTCGATATCGTCCTTTTTCTTGAGGAGTTCGGCGTTCCGAAGGGTAACGAAGCGCGCGTCGGCGAAGAGGGATCCGTTCATCAGGAGGGAAACCAGGTCGTTGACCGGGGTGTCCAGGGCGTACAGCGAATGAAGGTCGAGATTGCCGGAACGGCGGGCGGCCTCTTTCTTGACCTGCTCGACAGCGGCGTTCCGCTCCCCTATCTCGGGTCCGGTAAAAAGCCACAGGGGCGCGTTTTCGCTCATGGTCGCATCCTCGTCATGACCTTAAGGTGGCACAAATCCAAGCCTTGCGCAACCGCCCCCGCGGGGCTATTTGAGCTTGAGGGTCGCCCGGGACGAGCCGGGCTTGGCGGGCGCCGGGTCCGATGGGCCGGGCTTTGGCCCGGCCGGGGGCGACGGTTCGTCCGGCGGCGGGGACGCGTTTTTCTTCGGCGGTTTCGGCGGCGCGGGAAGCCCGGCGGCAAGGCGGTTCAGGTGCCCCGCGGCCTCGCCCAGCTCGTCCCTACCGCCCGGCACGAGGCGGGCGGCGGCGTTCCCCGAGGCGAGGGCCTCGAGGGCGGCGGCGTGGGATTTGACCCGGGCCGAAAGCCCGCAGGAAAACCTCCAGGCGAGGGCAAGGGTGAGCCCGAGGGACGGCAGGAGGAACATGAGGAATATCCAGGTCCCGAGCCAGGGGAAAAAGGGCTTCAGGGTATCGATCACCCGGGCGCGGGCGCCCGCGGCGGCCACGGAATCCAGTTTGGAGTAGAAGGAATCCGGTATCGAGGTGGCGTAGGCGCAAAGGTAATAGGCGTTTCCGTAGCGAACCTTTACGCCCCACCGAAGGTAGGGTTCGCCGTCGGCGAGTTCGAAAAGCCCGTTGCGGACCGCATCGAGCCGTTCCTTGGGGACGAAGGAGGAAGAATCCCCCGACTCGAGCACCGGGGCCCAGTCGGTCTCGCCGCCCGCCGAACGCTCAAGGTACACTTGGCATGCGACCGCGTGCCGGTCGATAGATCGCATGGCGGTCATCCAGTCCGCGGGCCGGGCCCGCCAGGTAACGATGGCGAGGCCGGTCAGGTACCTCTCCGCCACTTCCTTGACGTCGTTAATCCTCTCCTCGATATAGAGGTCCGCCATTTCCGTCGCGACGTTCATGGTTTCGGGGATCGACCGGTCGAACCAGCTCCCCAGGGCCGAGGTCGCGAAACGGCCGACGATGATAGATTCGGGGATGCCCACGGCGAGGAGGAGCAGGAAGATCGAGAGGAATACCCGAAGCCGCAGGGGGCTCGGGCCCTCGACGTGAAGGGAATCGGAGATAACCCCGAAGAGTATGATTCCTATGAGCGCGAGGATGGAGAGGGGGGCGACCACGAGGAAAAAAAGGCCCTCGGGCGAGTTGAAAAGGGCCGAGGAGAAAACGCCGTCGAAACTGCGGTCGGCGAGCACGTAGGAGCCCGCCGCGACGAGGACGAATACCAGAACGAGAAAGGGTAACGAGTAAATGCCGCGGGGCGGCACGGCTCCCCCGGGAGCCTTCCCGAAATCTTTCAATCTTCCTCGAATTTATTCTCGAAGAGGGCGAAAATCGCCGCGATGGCTTCCGTTTCGTCGGCCCCCTCGGCGACCAGGGTAAGCTCGGTGTTATAGCTCGCCGCCATCGTGATTATACCCATGATCGACTTGGCGTTGATCCGGGTGTCCTCCCGCTCTATCAGTATTTCCGAGGCGAAACGGTTCGCGGTTTGGGCGATGAGCGCCGCGGGGCGCGCGTGGATTCCGGCTCGGTTCTTGATGATAACGGTTTTCGTGGTCATGTCGGTTCCTTCAATATGTTTCGTCCACGCCGTAATAAGGCGCGCGTGCGGCGTCGCTCTCGATCCATTTAAGCACGTTCTGGTTGAATTCCTTCGCGGAGAAATAGCCCATGCTCTTGAGCCGCTCGTTCATGGCGGCGGTCTCCAGGATTATGGGTATGTTCCGTCCCGGCTTCACCGGAATCTCCAGTTTGGGGATCCTTACCCCCAGGATTTCCATCGTCAGCTCGTCGGTTCCGAGCCGGTCGTACACCTTGTTGGCGTCCCACTCCTCGAGCTTGGCGACGAACTGGACTTCCTTGCGCTCGCGGATGGAGCCGACGCCGTAGAGCTGGGTGATGTTGATGATGCCGAGGCCGCGGATCTCCATGTGGTGGCCGATGATCTTGTTCGCGCCCTGTCCGATCAGGCTGTTGCCGTTCACGCAGGATATCTCGACCACGTCGTCGGCGACCAGGCGGTGGCCGCGCTCGATCAGCTCGAGGGCGGTCTCGCTCTTGCCGACTCCCGAGTCGCCCATGATCAGTATCCCGAGGCCGTACACCTCCACGAGCACCCCGTGGATTGAAACCTTCGGGGCGAAGATATTCGAGAGGATGCGGAGGATGCGGGCGGAAAACTCGCTCGAGCTCAGGTCCGTAAGGAGTACGGGACACCCCGCCTCCTCGGCGAGGTTCACGAAGGCTTCGGGCGGCTCCAGGTTGTGGGTGATTATGCAACAGGGCACGGGGTAGGAAAACAGCTGACGGATCGATTCGAGTTTTTCCTCGGCGACGATCTTGTTCAGGTAGGCGACCTCGCCCCTCCCGAAAAGCTGCACCCGCTGGAACGCGAAGGAATCGTAAAAGCCCGAAAGGGCCAGGCCCGGCCGGTTAAGGTCCGGTATGGTAATGTCGCGGACGAGGCCCCTTCGGCCGCAGACGCATCTGAGGTCGAGGGAATCGTGTTCCTTGAGGTTCAAGCCAAGCAGGTCGAGCACGGAAAACCGTTTCAGAGCCATACCTGACTATACCCTCCTCCGGGGCTCTTGTAAAGCCAAGCCGGCCGGGCTTCCCAGGGGGAAGCCCGCGGCGGGCCCGCTTATTTCTTTTCCTGGATCTTGTCCTTCTCCTTCTTTACTTTCTGGTCGAGCACGTCCATGAGCTTGTTGACCCCGGCGCCGAAATCGAAATCCTCGGCGGATACGTGGGCGCTGCCGCCCCACCGGAAATTGACCGTGCATTCCATGGAAAATTTCTTGTCGTATTTGATATTGAAGAGGACGTCGGTAATCAGGTCGTCCGCATACTTGATGCGTTCGAGCTTCTTGTCGACGAAAACGCGTTGCTCATCATCCATCGTGAATCTGACTGCCTGCACATTGATGTTCATTAAGAACCTCCCCAAGATTCTTGAAATCGAACGCCCGACACGGCGTTCCGCGGGAGCGGGGCTCGAGGTCCCGGATCCCGATTAAATGATAATACCCTTTAATCTATCTTTCAAACGACGACTTGATATCGAGTTCGGAACGGTACTTCGCCACGGTCCGACGCGCGATTTTGATGCCCCGGAGCGCCAGCTGTTCCACGATTTTCTGGTCCGAAAGGGGTCCCTGGGCGTTTTCCACGATCTGGCGGACCGTTTCCTTCACCCCCTCCTTGGAGAACCGGCCCGCGGTATAGGCCCCGTCGCGGCCCGCCGGGGACGAGCCGACCTGGTTCGAGAAGAAATGCTTGAGCTCGAAGAGGCCCCATTCGCACTGGAGGTACTTGCCGTTCGCCGCCCGCGAGACCGTCGCCTCGTGCATGCCGATTTCCGCCGCGATATCCTTCATCCGGAGCGGGGCGAGCCGGGCGGGGCCGTAGGCGAAAAAGTCGCGCTGGAACACCACGAGGGCCCGGGCGAGCTTCAGGATCGTGTGGTTCCGCCTCGAGAGGCTGTTCATGAACCACCGCGCCTCCTTCACGGCCTCGCGGCTGAAATCCCGGGCCGCCTTGTCGCCGGCGGGTTTGCCCTTTCCGCCCTCCGCCTCGAGCTCGAGGAAGAAGGGCGACAGGCCAAGGACCGGGATTACCTCGTCGTTGATGACCACCTCGTAGTCGTCCTCGGTTTTCCTGACGATCACGTCGGGCACCACGTAGCTTCCCGGGTCGGAGGAAAAGCGGCGGCCGGGAAAGGGGTCCAGGTGTCGGACGATATCGAAGATTTCCTCCGCCTCGGCGAGGCTTACCGAAAAGCCCAGGCCATCCGCCTTGCCGACGGCCTTAGCCAGGCTATCCGGCCGGCCTTTTCCGAGGAGGTCGAAGCGTTTCTCGAGGATCGCGACGGCTTTCGAGACGGCCAGGGGGCTGAAATGCCGGTCCGAAGCGGGGCTCTCCGCCAGGGACGCCTCGAGGGCCCGGGCCTGTATCGCGAGGGATTCCTGGTACCCGGCGGTGGCGCACCCCGCGGGATCCAGGGCATGGACCGTTTCCAGGACCCGCAGGAGGATCGCGGCGTCGTCCCCGCCGGGCAATTCAGTCGGCGGCACCTCGTGGAACCCGTCACGGTCCAGGTTTTGGATCACGAGTTCCGCGAGGGCGCGGGCGGGAGGGTCCAGCGGAATTTCCGCGAGCTGGGAAAGCAGGTGCTCCTGCAGGGTTTCGTCCCTGTGCAGGGTGCCTTCGATGAAATCCCGGTGCTCGTCCGCGGCCAGCTGGTTGGCCGACTTTGAAGACACCCGGACCCCCGCCGGCTCCACCGGGCGCGCGGGGGCATCGGAACGCGCGAAGGGATCCGAGACCACCTCAAGGGCGGGATTTTTGTCCACCTCCTCGAGGATGCGTTCCCTCAGGTCCGCGAAGGGCATGCCCATGAGCTTGATGGACTGGACCAGCTGGGGGCTGAGGGTGAGTCGTTGTTGTTGCGAGAGGCTCTGTCGTTGACCCTGGATCATGATACCCTAAACATACGGAACTCGCCCTCCCGGGTCAAGGACGGGAACCGCGACGCGGCGCGGCTTCCGGGGCCTTCGTTACGACTTTATCGGCCCAAATTGATGCCCGGCGCGAGTCCTTCGCCCGACGCCGCGACCCCCGCGTATCTTGCCGGTTTTCGCGAATTCCCGTATCATCCCCCCATGACTCATGCCGAATCCATGCGCAGCCTCGGGATCGCCATCCCGGAAATACTCCTCCCCCGGAAGGGAGTCGATCTCTCGAAATGGGCGGTGATCGCCTGTGACCAGTATACCCAGGACCGCGAATACTGGGAGCGCGCCGGGGAACGAACCCGCGGGGCGCCCTCGATGCTCGGCATGATCCTTCCCGAGGTCTACCTCGAGGACGGCGACCGGGCCGAACGGCTCGCCGCCATCCGCGAAACCATGCGCGCCCGGGTATCGGACGGAACCTTCGCGGCCCCCGTAAAGGGCTTTACCTATATTGAGCGGACGACCGCCTACGGCAGGACCAGGAAAGGGCTCATCGTGGCCATCGACCTGGACCGGTACGACTGGAAGCCCGATTCCACGGCGCCGATCCGGGCCACCGAGGCAACCATCGTGGACCGTATCCCCCCCCGCATGGAAATTCGCCGGGGCGCCCCCCTGGAGTCCCCCCACATCATGCTCCTCGCGAACGACCCCGACCGAATCCTCGTGGAGGCGGCGGGAAAGAGCGCCCGAGGGAGCGCGCCCCTCTACGAAACCGCCCTCGAACCGAAGGCGGGCTCGATCCGTGGCTGGGCGATTACCGGCGAGGGGGAGCTATCCGCGGTCGCCGACGCCCTCTCGCGCCTCGCGAAGGCGGGGACGGCCCCCGACGGCTCGACCTTCCTTTTCGCGGTGGGTGACGGCAACCATTCCCTCGCCACCGCGAAGGCGGTGTGGGACGAATTCCGCGCGAATAACGCGAAGGCCTTCGAGTCCGGAGCCCTCGACCCGGAAACCCATCCCGCGCGCTTCGCCCTGGTGGAGATCGTGAACCTTTACGACGAGGGGCTGACGTTCGAGCCCATACACCGCGTGCTTTTCGGAGCCGACGAAAAGGCCCTCGCGGGCTTCCTCGCGGACAGGCTCGGGGGAACCCTCTCGACGGTCGCCGCGGCAGGCGAGCTCGAAGCCCTCGTGGAATCGGGCGAGACCACCCGGTTCGGTTTCGTCTCGAACGCCGGGCTTACCTGTCTCGACGCGCCCGATCCCGCCCTCGCGGTGAGCCGGCTCCAGCCTGCCCTCGACGATTTCCTCGCCCAACGCCCGGGCGCCACGATCGACTATATCCACGGCGCGGAGGAAGTGTTCAGGCTCGGCGCGCGGGAAGGCACGGTCGCGATCCTCCTTCCCCCCGTGGAAAAGG
>QKCE01000341.1 GCA_003245785.1 Spirochaetales bacterium
GGGCTCATGGACTGGAGGTGGCAGGCGTCGAAGCCCACGAGGAAAAAGCCGTCGTAGCGGAAATTGACGCCGTGATGCGCCAGCTCGCGCACGATTGGGTCCAGGTTCGGGCTTCTGTCCTTCAGGAGCCGGATATGGTGGTGGTCCCTGTCCATGAGGGCGAGCCGGTCTATCTGCTTGCGGAAGTCGGCGATATCGCGCTCGAGGGAACCCGATTGGCTGAATCCGATTTCCCCGAAAAAGCCGAGGATGATTTTCTTGAGGTACCGGTACTTTACCAGGAAGACGAGAAAGAACGCCGAAACCAGCAGGAAGAAGGTTTCCTGGGCGATCAGGAAGGGGGT
The DNA here is from genome assembly GCA_003245785.1 of Spirochaetales bacterium. Lineage (GTDB taxonomy): Bacteria > Spirochaetota > Spirochaetia > Treponematales > Treponemataceae > Teretinema. The sequence goes on from QKCE01000341.1 coordinate 345, forward strand.
AATTCCCGCCCCGGACGCGAGTTCCGAAAACAGGTGGTATACCGGAAAGACGAGGGCCAGGATGATGAAAAGGACCGTCGCGAGGACGGAAAGCCGTGTATTTTCGTTTGTACGCATTGACATAATTTTCTTCACCGATCGTAAAAAATTCTATCGATGCCCCACGTGATATGGAACTGATAATAGGGGCATTTTCCCGAACGGTCAAGAGTCTGCGCGCGCACGGAAAAAGACGACGCGCGGCGGGGGACTTACTTACCCTCCCCGCCGGCGTCGCGTAAAACGCGGTTAACTATTCGTAATCGTACCAGCCGGAACCGGTCTTTTTGCCCAGCTTCCCGGCCCGGACGCGGACCTTCATGCCGTGGGGCACGGCCCACTTCGGGTCCTTCGTCTCCTCGTAGAAGTACTCGAAAACCTTGGTCGCCAGGTCGAGCCCGCCGATCTCGTCCATCAGCTGGAACGGTCCCATGGGATGCCCGAGGCCGAGCTTGAGCCCGGTGTCGATATCCGCGGGACAGGCGACCCCCTCTTCTTCCATTTTCATGGCCTCGGCGAAGAGGGCGAAGAGCAGGCGGTTGACGACGAAGCCGGGGGTATCCTTTTGCGCCACGATCGGGGTTTTCCCGAGGCCCGCGGAAAAGGCCTTGATGGCCTCGACGGTTTCGTCCGACGTGTCGTAGCCCTTCACGATCTCCACCAGGGCCATGACGGTGACGGGGTTGAAGAAGTGCATGCCCGCGACCTTCCCCTTCCTTTGCGTCGCCGAGGCGATGGAGGTGACCGACATGGACGAGGTGTTGGTGGCGAGGATCGCCTCGGGCCCGCAAATCCCGTCCAGCTTCGCGAACAGGTCCTGCTTCACCTTGAGGTCCTCGAACACCGCCTCGATGACGATATCGGCCTTGGCCATGTCGTTGAGGTCCAGGGTCGTCGTGATGCGGCCGAGGATCGCGGTTTTCTCGTCCTCGGTCATCTTGCCCTTGGCGATCTTCTTGTCCATCAGGCCGGCGGCGCGGCTGACCGCGCCGTCCACGAAGGACTGCTGCAGGTCGTAGAGCACGACATTGAAGCCCGAGATTGCGGCCTGGTGGGCGATGCCGCCGCCCATGGCGCCGGCGCCGCAGACGCCTACCGTTTTGATTTCCATAACAGTTTCCCCCGGGCCTTATTTCTTGACTTCCGTCTTCTTGAACCTCTCGAGCATGGCCCGCGGCGTGGCGGTCGCGCGCTCGTAGCGGGGGCACTTCTTGTAGTTCTCGAAGCCCGCGAGGTACTTGGCGATATCCTTCAGGGGCTCGAGGTCGTAGCGCGACATCATGGTGATGGTTTCCATGAGGGGCGAGCCGCCGCCATGGACGCCGGCAACGGCCTGGGCGCCCTCGAAGGCGTCGCAGAGCTTGTTCTCCATCATCCGCATGACACGGTGGGTTTCCTCGGCCGTATAGTCGGGGTTGCGCATGATGTACTTGTTGCAGAGCTCCGCGGTCTCGGGCGCGTAGAAGGACTCCTCGGTGGGCAGGGACGCCGAGATGCCGCCGGTGAGGTCGGCGAGGGTCTCGTACTCGTGGTAAATCTTCTGCCCCGCGAGCTTGCGTCCCGCGTTGGTCAGGACTTCGTCCGGGACCCAGGATCCGTTGGGGAACTCGATCGCCCGGAGGGCCGAGGCCTGGCCGGCGGCGAACACGAGCTCGGCGGTGCCGATGATGTCGGAGATCTTCTCGCGGACGTGGTGTTCCTTCGCGATGTCGTTCACGTCGGCCACGAGGGCGGCCTGGGCGGCGATGACCTCGGACACGGCGGTCTTGCAGCCGGTGTAGGAATGCCGGTGGAAGTGGGCGAACATGAGGGCGAGGTAACCGGCGTACTGGAGCACGTCGGGCTGGTCGAGGCCGTTCATGAAGATGCGGTCCTCGGGCACGAAGGTGTCGTCGAAGATGGTCAGGGACTCGACGTCGCCGACCTCGGCGAAGGGGGCCTTGAGGTGCTTGCGCTCGTGGTGCTTTCCGGGGAGGGCCATGAGCTTCACGCCGTCCCAGTCGCCGGGAAGCGCGAAGGCCACGGCGTAGCTCTCGTCGCCGGCGCCCATGAACTTCGTGGGGGTGACGATGATTTCGTCGACGTAGGGGGCGTTGGAGTTGCAGATCTTGGCGCCGCGGACGATCATGCCCTTGCAGGGCTTGCCGTCGATGCCGATGCCGTCGACGTCGGTCTTGACCACGTGGACGAACTGGTCCGGGTCGGGCTGCATGTGGGCGCGCTTGTATTTCGGGTTGCGGGAACCCTTCACGTCGGTCTGGGCGCAGTTGATGACGAGGTCCTTCTCCTGGGCGTACTCGAGGTACTTGTTGAAGCGCTCGTGGTACTTGGTGCCGCAGGCCTGGTCCATGTCGTAGGTGACGACGGCGAGGGCGTTCAGGGCGTCGGTGCCCATGCAGCGCTGGGTGCAGCCGCCCACGCGGTGGCACATGACGCGGGTCATGAGCTGCTTCTTGAAGAGGTCGTCCTGGCAACGGTGGATGTGGGTCCAGCGGCTGATCTTCTTCCCGGTGAGGTGGGAGGTGGCGGTGCAGAGGTCTTCGTACTCCGGGTCGTTCGCCGCGTCGTAGGTCTGCTTCATCACGTAGGTGCCGCCGTCGATCCAGTCGCCGGAGCGATCGATCTTCTTGCCGTTGAGGTACACGTTCGGCTTCATCGCCAGGAGGCGCTTCTTGTATTCGTCGTAAGTTCCGATAGCCATAAAAATCACTCCTTGTCGTGGTTCATTTATTCTGAAAAACCGGCGGCCTTCGCTCGAAGAACGCCTTCATTCCTTCTTTCTGGTCCGCCGTCGCGAAGGCGCTCGAGAAGAACTCCTTCTCGGAAGCCAGGCCGTCGCCGAGGCCGAAATTGGCGCCCCGCTGGATGCTTTGCTTCGCCAGGGCCACCGCCACCGCCGGCCGCTTGCAGAGGGCCTTCGCCATCTCCACCGCCGCGCCGTACACTTCCCCGTCCGGAACCTTCCGGTCGATGAGCCCGATCTCCAGGGCGCGGTCCGCGCGGACCTTGTCGCCGAGATAGATCATTTCCTTCGCGCGGGAAACCCCGATGAGCCTCGCGAGGCGCTGGGTGCCGCCGGCCCCGGGAATTATCCCCAGGTTTACCTCGGGCAGGCCGAACTGGGCTTTCTCGCCGCCGATCCGGAAATCGCAGGAGAGGGCCAGTTCGAGGCCGCCGCCCAGGGCGGGCCCGTTGATCGCGGCGATTACCGGGATCTTCAGGTTCTCGATCCTCAGGAACACCCGGTGGGCAAGCTCGCAGTTTTCCTTCGCTTCCTTGGGTCCCGCATCCATCAGCTCGCTCACGTCGGCGCCCGCCACGAACACGCTGTCGCTTCCCCGGATAATCAGGACCCGGGCGTCGGCGTTCTTTTCCAGCATGCCCAGGGCCGTCTCGAGCTCCAGGTTCGTCGCCGTGTTCAGGGCGTTGAAGGCCTTGGGACGGTTGATCTGAATGGTAACGATCCCCTCGCTTTCGTCGTACGCGATATTCTCAAATGACATTTCCCTCTCCCGTAAAGGCGTCTTCCCCCGTCCACAGGGGCTCGCCGGTATACACGACCGGTTCTTCCGTTCCCGTCAGGACGCGATACGCCCCGTGGGCCAGGGCTTCCATTTCGAACTCCCCGGGGTAGACGATGAAGTCGGCGATGAAGCCGACCATTTTCTTCAGGCCCCCGACGAGCTCCTCGGACCGGGCGATGCCGCCGGTCAGGACGATGGCGTCCACCTCGCCGTGAAGCACGGCGGCGAAGGAGCCTATGTATTTGGCGATGCCGTAGATCAGGGCGTTGAAGACCAGCAGGGCCTTGGCGTTCCCGGCCTTCGCCATCGCGAGGACTTCCCGGGCGTCGCTCGTGCCGAAGTGGCTCACGAAGCCGCCGTTCTTCCTGAGAAGGTCCTTCATGTCCTTCTGGGTGTATTTCCCGGAGAAGCACATGTCCGCCACGGCGCCGGGCGAGAGCATGCCCGAACGGGTCGGGGCCATCGGGCCGTCGCCGTTGAGCGCGTCGTTCGCGTCCACTACCTTGCCCTTCTTGTGGGCCGCCACGGACACGCCGCCGCCGATGTGGGCGACGATGAGGTTCACGGTCTCGTAGGTCTTGCCGAGTTCCTTCGCCGCGCGCTTCCCGACTTCCTTGTGGCTCAGGGCGTGGAAGCGGCTCTCGCGGTACACGTCCTTTACGCCGGTGATCCGGGCGACGGGCTGGAATTCGTCCACGTCCGGGGGGTTCACCATGAAGGCGGGCTTCCCGGTCATCTTCGCGAATTCGTTCACGATGACGGAGCCCAGGGTGGCCGGATGGAAGGCGTTCGAGCTGGCGTCGGAGACGACTTTCTCGGTCACGCGGTAGGTCCCGCCGCCGCAGGGGTTCACGCTGCCGCCGCGGCCGGAGAAGGCGTCGAAATCGGCGATCCCGTAACCCGCGGCCTTGAGCTTCTCGACGATCATGTCCCGCCGGTAGTCCAGCTGGTCCATGATGCCGTGGAAGCCCTCGAGGGTTTTCGCGTCGTGAACGACGTCCTCGGAGAACACCTTTTCCTCGTCCTCGAACACGGCGATTTTCGTCGTGGTGGACCCGGGATTGACCGCGAGAATCTTCATAGGACCCGGCATGTTACGCCTCCCCTTCGAGCGACGCCGCGAGCACCAGGGAATGGTACTTTTCTTCCATGCTGGAAGAGCGCGACGGCAGGACGATCGGGACCTTCGCCCCGACCACTATGGCGCCGGCGGTACCGCCCGCGGAGAGCACGAGGCATTTCGCGAGGCTGTTGGCCACCGCGATGTTGTGGCAAAGCAGAATGTCCGCGTCCCCGGCGACGGGGCTTTCGTACCCCTTTATCTCCGCCGACTCCTTGCTTATCGCGAGGTCGTAGGAGATCGGTCCCTCGACCACGCATCCGGTAATCTCTCCCCTCTCGTTCCGCGCCTTGAGCTCCGCGCCGTCGAGGGTTTCGGGCATCTTGGGGTTCACGTGGTCCACCGCGGCGAGCACGGCGACCTTGGGCTCGTCGAAGCCCATCTTGCGCATCATGGCGGCGGCGTTCACGATCATCTGCTGCTTCTGGTCCACGTCGGGATAGGTGACGAGGCCGGCGTCGGTCAGGCAGAGGAGCTTGTGGTAGGTCGGGACTTCCACGACCAGGACCCCTGACATGAGGGAGCCGGTGCGGAGCCCGCTCTCGGCGGAAACCACCTTGCGCATCAGGTCCGCGGTCTGGAGGAGTCCCTTCATGATGGCGGTCGCCCTTCCGGACTTCACCACCTCGACCATCGCGTTCAGGGCCTCGGCCTCGTCGGCGACGGGAATGAGCTCGTACTCGCAGTAGTCCTTGTAGGGCTCGAGGACGGGCTTGAGCTTCTCCGGGTTCGCGATGAGGAGGGGTTTCACGATCCCGTCGCGGCCCGCCTCCATTATCGCGCCCAGGGCGTGGTCTTCTTCGGCGCAAACCAGGGCCACGGTCTTTTTTTCGGCGTGGGCGATCCGCGACTCGATCAATTGCTTGAAATTCTTGTATATCATCGACTATCCTCAGTCCCGCTCGATCACCACGGAGACGCCCTGCCCGCCGCCCACGCAGAAGGAGATCAGGCCGGTCTTCTTGTTCTGGCGCTCGAGCTCGTACACCATCTTCGTGAGTAGGATGGCTCCGGTGCCGGCGAGGGGATGCCCGAGGGCGATCGCGCCGCCGTTGGGGTTGAGCTTCTCCATCGGCATGTTCAGTTCCTTGATGCAGGCGAGGGACTGGGAGGCGAAGGCCTCGTTCATCTCGATGATGTCGATGTCGTCGAAGGAGATCCCGGCGTTCTTGAAGAGCTTGCGGGTCGCGGCGATGGGGCCGGTTCCCATGATCCGGGGGTCAACGCCCGCGGCGGCGTAATACTTGAAGGTACCGAGGATCTCGAGCCCCATTTCCTTCGCCTTTTCCTTTTCCATGACGACCACCGCGCCGGCGCCGTCGCTCATGGGGGAGCTGTTTCCGGCGGTCACGACGCCTTCGGGTCCCACGACGGGCCTGAGTTTCCCGAGGACTTCCGCCGTCGTGTCGGGCCGGACGGGCTCGTCCTTGTCGACCACGGTCACGTTCTTTCCGTTTTTCACCTCGACGGGAACGATCTGGGTGTCGAAGATTCCCGCTTCCTGGGCCTTGGCGGCCTTACGATGGCTCAATACGGCGAACTCGTCAAGCTCCTCGCGGCTCAGGTTGTACTGGCGGGCCACGTTTTCCGCGGTCTCGACCATCGAGTCCTGCCCGAACTCCGCGGGGACGGTGTGGATGTTCGACCACTGGGGCGGCATTACCTGGAAGGCCTTCGCGGGCTTGTCCATCACGTAGTTGCGCTGGGAGTCGCTCTCGACGCCGCCCGCGACCACGATGTCCGCGTTGCCGGTCTGGATCAGCATGGCGGCGTAGACGAAGGCGTTCAGCGACGAGGCGCACTGCCTGTCCAGGGTAATCCCGGGAACCGTGATCGGGAGCCCGGCGGCGAGGGCCACGCAGCGGGCCATGTTGTTCACGTCGTTGTTCATGAGGTTACCGAAGATAACCTCGTCGATTTCTTTCGGATCTATGGAAGCCCGCTTTACGGCTTCCTTTACCACGATCGCGCCGAGCTGCTCGGCGGGGACGGACGCCAGGGCGCCCATGACGCGGCCCACGGGAGTCCGAACGGCCGATACTATTACTGCTTCTCTCATCTTTCCAATCTCCCTCGGTTCACTTCATGCCCTTGAGGCCGAGAATTTGCCGGGCTTCCGCCGGGGTGGCGACTTCCTTGTTGGCTTCCTTCACGAGCCGGGCGGCCCGCGCCACCAGTTCCTCGTTGCTGGCCAGGCGGCCCTTCGAATAGTAAATGTTGTCCTCGAGGCCGACCCGGATATGGCCGCCCATGCCGATGGCCGCCATCATGATCGGCAAGTGGTCCTTGCCGACGCCGAAGGCGCTCCAGGTGGATCCCTCGGGAAGCTTGTCCAGGAGGTACACCAGGTTCTTCACGGTACCGCCCATGCCGCCGAGGACTCCCAGGACGAACTGGAAGTGGAGGGGCGCCTTGATGACCCCCTGGGCCACGTAATATTGGGCGATATCCATCATGCCCGAGTCGAATACCTCGATCTCCGGCTTGACGTTCTTTTCGGTCATCAGCCGGCCGAGCTTGTCGAGGAACTGGGGGGTATTCATGAATACGCCGGCGGGCATCCAGTTGAAGGAACCCGCGTCGAAGGAGGCCATTTCGGGGGCGAGGCGGTCGATGTGCTTCATCCGCTCCTCGTCCGAGGCCCGGTGGTCGCCCGAGGTGGTCATGTTGACGACCACGTCGCATTTCTCGCGGATGAGCGCGGCGGTCTTCTCGAACCGGTCCGCGTCCATGGTTCCCTGTCCTTCGCTGTCCCTCATATGTATATGCACGATGGCGGCGCCCGCCTTCCAGCACTTGTACGCGTCCTCGGCGATTTCCTCCGGCGTGAGGGGCACGTTGGGGTTCTTTTCCTTCGGGGTCACGGCTCCGGTCAGGGCCGCCGTTATAATGACCTTATCGCTCATACTTCACTCCTAATCGTTCGAATCTACCACTTACTATTGTCCGACTTTACCCCGGGGAGCAAGTCTCAAAATGCTACATCCGGGAATCGGTTTTATACTGATTGCCGGGAAACCCCCGCTTTCGGGGCCTTTCGGCGGAAAAACACAAACAGGATAAAGCTTATCGCCATGAGGACGGCGGAAATGAGGAAGCTCGAGGCGTCGCCGGCGTAGTTCGCCGCGTAGCCCAGGGCGATCGAGCCGCCGCCGATACCCAGGTCCAGGGCGATGTAGAAGGTGGCGTTGGCCGCTCCCCTCCGGTCCGCCGGCGAGCCCTGGATCGCCAGGGCGGTGAAGGCGGGAATGAGGCTGCCGTAGCCCATGCCGTAGAGCACGGCCGCCGCCGAAAAGGCCGCGACGGAATGGGCGAAGTAAATGACGACGAGGGCGACCGAGCCGAGCAGCAGCGAGGGAAGCACCACGGGGCCGAAGCCGAACCGGTCCATGAGCCTTCCGGAAAAAAGCCGGAGCAGGAGTACCGCGCAGGGAAAGAGCAAAAAGAAGAACTGCATGTTCGCGATTCCCCGCTCCTGGCCGAAGGCGGCGAGGAAGGTAATCACCGCGCCGTAGGAAACCGCGGAAAGGACCATCATGGCGGAGGCGGGAACCGCTCCCCTCTCTATCGAGAAAAGGTGTTTCCAATGGAAGGGCTTCCCCGGGCCCCTCGAGGCAGGCGCGGTTTCCTTGAGAAAAAAGGACGCCAGCAGGGGCAGGAACGACACCGGAACCAGCAGGGGAAACAGCACGTCGAAGCCCCAGAGGTTTATGACGGTCAAGCCGATGAGGGGGCCGATCGAGTTCGTGAGGGTCACCACGACCCCGTTGTACCCGATCCCCTCGGCGAGGCGGGACTCGGGCACCAGGTCGGAAATTATCGTCGCGCCCGTCGTGGAGATGAGGGAAAAGCCGATTCCCTGGAGCACGCGGATCGCGAGCTGAAGGCTAACGGAATCCGTGAAATTCGAAAGGACGACCCCGAGGATAAAGGGGACGAAGCCGAGCCTGAGCAGGCCGAGCCGTCCGCGGCTGTCGAGCAGCTGGCCGATGACGGGCCGCAAGGCCAGGGCCGCGATGGAATAGAGCCCGGTCGACAAGCCCGCGGCGGCGTTGCTCCCGCCCATGGCCTTCACGTACAGGGGAACCGAGACGAGCAGGAT